>JAIXSW010000457.1 GCA_027484495.1 Gammaproteobacteria bacterium | reverse complement strand
GATTTTTAATGCCATATGCGTAGATAGTACTGGAAAGAGACGGTCTAATATCAATGTCAGCCTGCGCCAGAGCTGGCAGCATCGCCAGCAACAAGGAGGCCAAACGCAGTGTCGGTACTCTATTACTCTGCATAATATCCATATCCGTAGCCATAACCTTTGTCTCTGCTGTAATGCGCTTTATTGATCACAAAGCCCGTGGCTAAATCAGGCGGCAACATACTGATGGCCTTTTCCAGCTCATTGAGTTTGGTTTTATTCTCTTCAAGCACAATCACGGCCTGCCCACACATGGCAGCCAAAACCGATGTTTCGTTGACGCCCAGCAATGGCGGAGCATCAAAAATAACAATCCGGTCCGGATAGCGTGACGCAAACTCATTTACCAATGCAGCCATCTTGTCACTAGCGAGCAGTTCAGTAGACAAATGATGCGGCTTACCCGCTGCAATAAGTTTAAGCCGTTCCACATTCGTGCTGTACATGATGTCGGAAACATCGACAGTGTCAGAGCTCAGATAGTCAGTCAGGCCACGCGGCACACTGATCTCGAGGGTGCGCGAGACGTTCGGCCGTAATACGTCTGCATCAACCAACAACACAGTTTTGTCCTGTTCAAGCGCAATGCTCAAAGCCAGATTCACCGATGTAAATGTCTTGCCTTCGCCCGGTCTGCTACTGGAAACCAGGATCAGGTTCGGGTTGCGCAAAGTGCTACTCAATGGACCAAACGCATTATTGATTAACTTGCGTTTGATCACCCGATACTCTTCGTAAATCAGCTTGCGTTCTGTCGCTTTAGCGACAAAGTTACGTTTGGATAAGCTTTCCAAATCGATATCAATAAACTGGGTGCTCGCTCTTAGGTCAGCAGGCTCAGTAACAGACCGGGTAATGGTGGGAACAGGGATGTCCGCACTTACAGTCTCTGTGGGCGCTGAATTTGCTTGCCCCAGTTTATCCAGTGCTTTTTCTATCGTGCTCATATCAACCATCCTAAAATCTGTTTCGCTGTAATACCAAATACCAGCTCATTGGTGACCAGCAAGGTATAACAGAGCATCAGTACTCCGGAGAGTGCAAGGAAATACAACAGATGTTTTTTTTTTTTTTTTTACAACACATCCTTGGCTGTATGAGAAACCAGACCAAAAACCGGGAAATCCGAAATTGTCTTTAATTGCAGGGCAGACGTAACCACTGGTTGCAACTGACTACGCACCAATGCCATCGCCAGACCGCCTATTACACCGACCAGTAAGACCAAAGTGTAAAACACAATGCGTGGTGGACCTGACGGTTTCATCGGTACCCGTGGCGGTTCAATTTCGCGGAATTGTACGTCTTGCTGCGACTCGTCGGCTTTCTGACTCAGACTTAAAGCATCACGACGACTTAACAGCTCTTCGTATTTCGATTTTGTCAGCTCATAATCACGATTTAAACCGGCAAACTTAGCTTCAATATCAGGAATGACATTGCGCTGACGCTCCAGAGTTTCCAGCTTTTCTTCAAAGCTTTTTACCCGAACTTTGGCCGACTCGACATCATTTTCCAGATTTGAAGTGATGATCTTCAAGTTCTGGTAGACCTCGTTTTGTGTACCACTGCTGGCGCTTGGATTGCCCCGAGCGGCTTGTTGTAGTGCTTCAATTTCTTGCTTACGCATGACCTGCAGCGAATCCAGCAGCCGTTTTGTTTCGGCGACATCCGGGTGCTGATCAGTGTAACGAATCAACAACGCATCTAATTGATTTTGAAGAGCTTTGATTCGATCGTCATATTGAGTTGTCAGGCTTGAACTACTCCCCGACTGATCTAAAGCCAACGGGTCTTCGCCACGTAACTGCCGGCGGGATGAATCGAGTTTGCTCTGCAATTCCCGCAGCGTTAAACGCGCCTCTTCCAACCGCTCCTTTTCCGCTTCAATCCGACCATAAAAATTGCTGTCAGACAAAGGCCCTAGTGCGATCTGCTCTTTTTTGAACTCGGATAACCGACGTTCGGCCTCAACTAAGCGGCTTTCATAATCGGTAATTTGCGTATCGAGAAATTCAGAAGCCTTTTTCGAACTGGCGACAGAATCCCCGACCCGGTTTTCAATAAAGGTATTTAAGGTTTCCTGCACGACCTTTAAGGCCATTTTCGGCGAGGCATTTGAATATGAAATAACGTAGATGTTTTCGCGGCCTGAAGACCCGAGTTTGATGTCATTTTTCAACGCATCAATCAGTTTTTCATAGGCCGCGCTATCCGACGCATAAATATCCATGTCGGTCGCTTTAGCGATTTTTTCCAGATTAGGCCGACTTAATAAAGTCCGTGCCATTAACTCGATTTCTTGCTGAGGATTATCCCGTATCGTCAGTCCCTGCAGGACAGGAGCCAAAACAGAACGGGTTTCGACAAATAACTTTGCCTCGGCCTGATAGGTCGGTGGCATGTTAAAAACAAATAACCACCCCAGAGGACAAATCAACCACGCCGTTAAAATAATATAACGGCGTCGAAGCCAGATCCCTTGCAGATAAACCAGCAACATCTCTAGCGCAAGGTTTAATTCCTTCATCTAACTACTCCGCAGACGCGATTTTAAAACCAAGCTTCAGGGATAATGACGATGTCACCAGGTAAAATATCAACGTTTGCAGAGATGTCGCCGTCGCGCACCAGGTCGTCCAGGCGAACGTCGTAGGTCATTTGCTTGCCATTTTTAACCCGCACCAGCTTAGCACCGTTGCCGCTGGCAAATTCAGTCAGGCCACCTGAAGCAATCATCAGATCCAGAACTGTCATATATTGGCGATAAGGATAAGACTGTGGTTTGGCTGCGGCGCCGATGACGCGGACTTGTTCGCTGAATGGACCAACGAAGCCTGAAACAGAAACGGTCACGACTGGGTCACGGATATATTTAGCGAGGATTTTTTCCATATCACGGGCAAACTGTGTCGGCGTTCTGCCAGCAACCGGAACATCTTCAACCAGCGAAGTGCTGATTTTGCCATCCGGGCGGACAACAAATGAACCTGACAATTCAGGATTCCGCCAGACAAAAATGGTCACTGAATCATTTGGACCGATCAGGTAGCTGTATTGGTCAACCGCAGTGGTGCGTGCTGGTTGAACGGTAGCGCCAGGTAATTCGTTGGTGCTGCATGCCTGCAACCCAAGCAACATCACAGATCCAACGACCACGGCAATAGCAGAACTTGCTTTCATTTCTTATACGTCCTTTGTTACTGATGCGATTTTAATATAACTGAATTTTACATAGCTGTGACGGCTATCATAAAAATTTAATTCCAGTTTCCAGACCATCGGCGTATACTTCTGCCTCTGCTTAACTATGTCAAGATCACTGTGCGGAAATTTGCACTTAATTCAGAATGTTCCGGGAAGAAGTAATTAATGAATAAGGCTGTTCGTTACGGGGGAAACACGCTGGCAGAGAAACTCTTTCTGCTGGGCGAAATGCTATTACTACTAGCGTCAAGTTTTGCAGCTTCCTTTATTCTATCTTTTTATCAACCGATAGATCAGGAACTGGCTGCTATTAACGCGGTGTTATATACCGGCTGCGTGATGTTATGTGCGCTGTCAGTAGGTCTTTACGACCAAAAACTTCGTGAAGATACAGGTGGTGTACTCAAACGGGTACTCATTACCTTGTTTCTGGCAGGTATCCTGCTCGAAGTGTTCATCTTCAGCCTGATCCCCTCGTTACATCTTGGCTTTATCTTTAATCTGGTCTCGTCGCTGATTTCGTTAATCACACTGACGTCATTCCGGATGTTATTCCACTATCACGATATTACTAAAATCAGCCGTCGCCGTGTGTTAGTGCTTGGCTCGGGTGAACGGGCATCGATCATCGAGCGCCGTATGCGTCGTAATGTTGACCGTAAAAATTTCGAAATCCATGGTTTCGTTAAAATCGACGGCGACCAGGAAGGCCATATCCCAGATTCGAAAGTCATCCAGTTCGATTATAAAACCAGCCTTTATGAATACGCGGTTGAACACGAAATCGAACAATTGGTCATCGCCTGTGATGAGCGGCGCAACATGTTGCCGGTTGAGCATCTGTTTAAGTGCAAGACACGTGGTGTTGATGTTATCGAGATCCTCGATTTTATCGAGCAGGAAACCGGACAGATCGCAGTCAATCTGATTTACCCAAGCTGGGTTATCTACTCGAATGGTTTTGAAATGAACCATCGATTTAAAACCAGTCTGGATCACCGCTTAAACGCTGTGTTAGCACTGTTTGTGTTAGCCGCAGTGTGGCCACTGATGCTTATCACTGCCCTGGTGATCTATTTTGACGATGGCCGTCGTACGGGCGCTTCGGTTTTTTATCGTCAGATCCGTATTGGCATTGATGGCAAGCCATTTCAAATTCTGAAATTCCGTAGTATGCGTCCAGACGCTGAAGCCGGTGGTGCGCAATGGGCAACACTGAACGATTCACGGGTTACTAAAATCGGTGGATTTATCCGCAAATACCGCATCGACGAACTGCCACAATTGTTTAATATCATCAAAGGCGATATGGGTTTCGTTGGTCCACGGCCAGAGCGTCCAGAATTCGTTGAGAAACTGGTCAAAGAAATTCCGTACTACAATCAACGCCATAATGTAAAACCAGGCTTGACCGGCTGGGCGCAACTGAAGTATCCATATGGCTCAACGACTGAAGATGCACAAGAAAAACTGAAGTTTGACCTGTATTACATCAAACATCGTACCTTGTTGCTGGATTTGGTCATTTTGATCAGAACCGTTGAAATAGTAATCTTTGGCAAGGGCCGTTAATTCTGATGTCAGCTGCTTTAACAAAACTCAATGCGATGACCGTCGATGTGGAAGATTACTTCCACGTTGCGGCGTTTGAAAAACAAATTCAGCCCGCAGACTGGAACGGTTTGGTGCCGCGGGTTGACATCAACACCCGTCGCCTGCTCGATTTATTTGACCAGCACAACGCCAAATCCACTTTTTTCTTTTTGGGTTGGGTGGCAGAGAAATTTCCAGATTTAGTTAAAGAAGTGCAGCGCCGCGGCCACGAAGTTGCCAGCCATGGCTACGCCCACACCAAGGTTCACCAGCAAACACCAGCTGAATTTAAAGCGGATGCATTGCGTGCAAAGGACATGCTGGAACAACTGACCGGGCAAGAAATCGTTGGTTATCGGGCGCCAAGTTTCTCCATCAATAAACAAAGCGAGTGGGCTTTTGAGATCTTGAAGGAAATCGGCCACAGTTACAGTTCCAGCACTTATCCGGTCAAGCACGACCTCTATGGCGTCCCTGACTGGCCACAGCAGCCATATCTGCGTCCGGAAGGCTTATTAGAAATCCCGATGCCGACGTTGGTGATGCACGGCAAGCAACTGCCCATTGCTGGTGGTGGCTACTTCCGATTGATGCCATATTGGTTGAGCAGCCGGCTGATTTCCCGCTTTCTGCAAGAAGACAAAATGCCGTACATGTTTTATTTCCATCCGTGGGAAATAGACCCGGAGCAACCACGGGTGCAAGGCGCGCCGTTAAAATCGCGCTTTCGTCATTACGTCAATCTAAACCGGATGGAAAATAAGCTGGCGCAATTGCTGACCCAGTTCAACTGGGGTAGTCTGGATCAGGTCTATCAGAGCGAACTGCAACGATTTAAATAAAAAAATAACAACTAAGGGATTTAGATGTACCACCCATTGCCTGCAAATCACCCATGCGCTTTTCTGGGTCTGTCCGCTGGACCCTCCGGTAACTGTGTTTTAGAGCACAATTCAGATTCTTCAACCGGCTTTGCAGGTCAGGCAGGTGCTAAGCATGGCTAAGCCCAAACTGTTATATCTTTGCCATCGCATTCCATACCCGCCGAATAAAGGCGATAAAATTCGCTCTTTCAATTTATTAAAAGATTTAGCTGAACACTATGAAGTCTACCTCGGCTGTTTTATTGATGACGAATACGATTTCCAATACATCGATAAGCTTGCTGACTGGTGTGTTGAGTTTAAATGCCGTCGTCAACGCAAACTGGTGTCAAAGATCAAAGGCCTCAGCGCTTTTCTGACCAATAAACCCATCACACTGCCCTACTTCTATGACGCAGAACTGCAGTACTGGGTTAAACAAACCATTTCGAAACATAAGATTGAAAACGTTTTTGTGTTTTCATCGTCCATGGCGCAATACGTTGACCACCCGGAATTCGCTCACTTGCATCGGGTCATTGATTATATTGATATCGATTCTGATAAATGGCGTCAGTACGCGGAGCACCAAAGCGGTCTGATGCGCTGGATCTATCGTCGTGAACATTTACAGTTGCAGCGATATGAACAGCAGTATTGTGAACGTTTTAATTACAGTCTGTTTGTATCGCCTGATGAAGCAGCCTTGTTCCGTCAATTGATGCCGGCAGCTCTTGGCGGCAAAATCCACGCCGTACTCAATGGAGTCGACACCAAGTTTTTTGACCCGGAACAATCGTTTTCAGCTGCAGAATATCCTTTGCATGGTCGTTATATGGTGTTTACCGGCGCCATGGATTATTGGGCGAATGTCGATGCCGTCGCCTGGTTTTGCCGACATGTCTGGCCGCAGATCAGAGCAACACAGCCAGATCTACATTTTTATATTGTTGGTGGTAATCCGTCGTCACAAGTCTTAGCGTTACACGGTAAAGATCAGGTGTGGGTGACCGGCAGGGTTGATGATGTCCGACCTTATCTGGCCAATGCAGACCTGGTTGTTGCCCCACTGCGTATCGCGCGCGGGATCCAAAATAAGGTGCTTGAAGCCATGGCGATGAACAAAAAAGTAGTCGCCAGCTGTATGGCAATGGAAGGGATTAACGCGCCATCGTCCAACTGGCTGGCTGCCAGCGATGAAGCAAACGAGTTTGCCAGTCTGTGTTTGCAGATGGTGCAACAACCACAGGATGGTTGTACAAATCGCATTTGGGTCGAGCAGAACTTTACATGGCCCGCCACTTTAGCACCGCTGTCTGGTTATCTTGGCAATGTCGCAGTTTAAGCCGGTCCAATTCTATTTGTTACTGTGTGCTGTGCTGCTCGGCTGGAGTTTTGTGTTCTGGCCGACGCTGCAGAGTATGGAAAAAATCTGGCAAGACTCAGATACCTATACACATTGTTATTTGATCCCGTTGATCTCGGCCTGGTTGTTGTACGACCGAAGGGAGCTGATCACAGCAACGCCCCGCCCGACCTTATTACCATTATTGGCTGTGCTGGCGTTCTGCAGCATCTGGCTCGTTGGTTATATCGCGGATATCAATACCCTGACTCATTTCAGCGCAGTACTGAGCCTGCAGTTACTGCTGCTGTCGTTGCTCGGTTGGAAGTTGGGATATCAGGTTGCTTTCCCATTGTTCTATTTGATTTTTATGGTGCCATTTGGCGATGCGCTGAACCCGCCGTTACAGGATATTACCGCCGATGCCAGCGTCCTGATGCTGCAGTGGTCGGGTATCCCGGTATTGCGGGAAGGTTTGTATCTGACCACACCTGTGGGACAGTTTGAAGTAGCAGAGGCCTGTTCAGGCTTGCGTTTTCTGATTGCGTCGCTGGCGATTGGGGCAGTTTTTTCATACTTAACCTACCAACGCTGGTGGAAACATCTGCTGTTTATGGTCTCCATCGTGCTTTTTTCCATCATAGCAAATTGCTTCCGTGCCTTTTTCCTGATTTGGATTGGCGAAACCAGCCAGATGCAATATGGCTTTGGCGTTGATCATTTTATCTATGGTTGGTTTTTCTTTGCCTTAGTGATGTTTTTAATGTTCTGGCTCGGTGGTAAATGTGCTGATCCGCAGCCGTCACCGGTGCCTTCAGTACACTCAGTCCAGCCAGCACCAGCACTATTGGTGTTTAGTGCTGGCATGGCAATATTGATCTTGTCGTTTGTTATGCGTTTCCAAATCAATGTCACGACAACGCCGGCACAACCTGCTGTTGCGCAAGTTCCCGCAGGTCTTGTACTGCAGAACGGAACTTCGTGGCAACCAGGTTTCTTTGACGGCTTGCAACGCCTGCAGGCGGTTGACGACTTTGGTGTGCAATATCTGTTTGCACAATTTGGCCATAAACAGGACAAAGGCGAACTGATCGGCTGGAAAAACAACCTGTACCAGCGCCGGCAATGGCGTGTGATGCAACAGCAAATGGTTTCAGTACAAGGTAAACCGGTTGCGGTAGTGGAGCTGCGCAACAGTAGCGGTGATTTTCAGACGCTGGCATTCTATTATCGCGTCGGTACCAGACAAACGACCTCAGAATCGACCGCAAAATGGTATCAGGTTCAGGCTTTGTTATTGAATGAAAGCAGCTTTTCCGAAGTTCGCGCCGTGCTGTTTAGCAGCACACTTGCCGACCTGCCGCCAGCAGATTTGCAACGGGCGCTGGCACAACTGGAAGTTATTCATTGATGCAAACTGCTCCTATGTTAATCGCGCATCTGATTTATAGTCTGGATACCGGTGGACTTGAGCGCGTGATGTTGAACTGCATCCGCCAGCTGCCGGCGTCACAGTGTCGCCACGTGGTGATCAGCCTGACCGGTGCCACTGAGTTTGCCAAGCAATTACCTACAGATGTTGCCGTGTATTGCCTGCACAAAAAGCCCGGCAAAGACTTGGGCATTCATTTGAAATTATGGCGTTTGTTGCGCGACATCAAGCCCGATATTTTGCATAGTTATAATCTGGCGACGCTTGAATACCATCCAATCGCCTGGCTGGCTGGTGTCACCGGGCATTTGCATGCAGAGCACGGTCGCGATATCTCCGACCCAAACGGCGAAAATAAGAAGTATCAATGGCTGCGCCGGCTGGTCAGTCCATTTTTACATACCTATGTTGTGGTCAGCGCCGATTTACATCGTTGGATGGATCAGGTCGTCAGGATCCCTGCGCGTAAAAATCAGTTGATTTACAACGGGGTCAATACGGAAAAATTTTGTCCGTCGCCAAGCAAAGCCAGTCCCTTTACCTTTATTCACGTAGCCCGGCTCTCCGCTGTCAAGGATCAACAGTCTTTGTTAGAGGCGATGGCGCTGGTACTGGCGCAGAGCGAGCAGCCTTGTCAGCTTTGGCTGGTCGGTGACGGCCCTGAACGAGATCGGTTGCAACAACAATATCAAAGACTTGGCTTCACACCACAGCAAGTAAAATTACTCGGCGAGCGTCAAGACATTGCGGAGTTGATGGCACAAAGCCAGGTGTTTGTGTTGTCGTCGGTTGCCGAAGGGATCCCGATGACGGTGCTAGAGGCGATGGCAGGCGGACTGCCGGTCATTGCCACTGCTGTGGGTGGCCT
>JAIXSW010000576.1 GCA_027484495.1 Gammaproteobacteria bacterium | reverse complement strand
GCACTGAAAACAGCACGCCTTTGGCTTTAGCATCGGCGATTTCTGTGGCAAGGAATTCGCGCAGAGCGGCCTTGCTCATCACTGCGGCATCAATAATTTCGCCTGCAGACAAATTGGTTTTTTCTTTCAGCACTTTGACAGCGCCGTCGGCCTGTACCAGCTGAATTTTTACCGGGCCAGCCGCTGCGACAGTCACAGACTGTTCGCTGCCATAAAAATCGCCATGTGTCATGTGTGACACATGTGATTTGGAATCTTTTGACCAGGCGCCCATCGAGTGTGGATTTTTCCGCGCATATTGCTTCACTGACAGCGGCGCACGGCGGTCCGAGTTGCCTTCACGCAGCACTGGGTTTACTGCACTGCCTTTGACTTTGTCGTAACGCGCTTTCACGTCTTTTTCCAACGCGGTTTGTGGCTCTTCCGGATAATCCGGCAGCGCATAGCCTTTTTCTTGCAGCTCTTTAATTGCGGCTTTTAACTGAGGAACGGAGGCACTGATATTTGGCAGCTTAATAATGTTGGCTTCCGGTTTGGTAGCCAGCTCACCCAGTTCAGTCAGCGCATCCGCTTGTTGTTGTTCAGGCTTAAGAAAATCAGGGAACAGTGCAATAATGCGGCCGGCTAATGAAATGTCACGGGTTTCCACCACAACATCTGCCGCTTTGGCAAAGGTCTGCACGATTGGCAGAAAAGAATAAGTTGCAAGCGCTGGCGCTTCATCGGTTTGGGTATAAATGATTTTAGAAATTTCAGTAGTCATATCAGGTCCTGGCTAGCTCTCGACAAGCACCGCTATTGCAGCAGCCACGCACATCCAGCGGTACGTTGCAGCGAAACACCGGTAAATTAACAAACGGTCCAAACAAAACGGCCACAGTGTAGCAGCAAGCGACCAGCAAGCAGAAGAGCCTATACAGGCCCGGCCATCTTTGTACGCTGTGGAATTTGCTATCAGGGACTGTCAGTGGCGCTTTAGTGTACGCTTTTCAAGCGCATGGAAAAACCTTTTGTGGACTGACCTGTGCTTAATCCGTATAACAAAGAAAATTCAACAGGGGTCAACAAGTGCCAGATCGTTCATTGTTACATCTGACCGTTGCTGCGGTCGTCTGCTATCAACAGCGTTTTTTGCTGGTCGAAGAGCGCGACAAAATCACCGGTGCACTAGTGCTGAATCAACCGGCAGGTCATGTCGAAGCCGGTGAAGACTTATTCAGTGCCGTGCAGCGGGAATTGCAGGAAGAAACCGGACTGGTTTTAACGCCCTGCGCCTGGCTTGGCATTTCTCAGCTGCAGGCCGCCAACGGCCACTTCTATTATCGGGTGAACTTTGTGTTTGAACCGCTAACCTTGCCTGAACATTTTCAGCCGCAAGATGCCGATATTCTGGCTTTGCACTGGCTGAACGCAGATGAACTGCAACAAGCCGCGCTGCCGGTGCGCAGCAGTCTGGTCAGCCATGCGATCAGCGAATACCTGCAAGGCGTGCGACTGCCACTTGAGGCGTTACAGCCGATGGTTCGGATGGTCTGACCGACCTTTGCGCCAGCGCAGGCTGTGTTGGCGCACAAATGATGCTATAATCCGCGCCTCTTTTTTTCCACAAAGCGCAGGTTATGTCAGAAAACAGCAGCAAAAAAGTCATTGTCGGTATGTCCGGCGGCGTTGATTCCTCCGTCTCAGCCTACTTGCTAATCCAACAGGGTTATCAGGTGGAAGGCCTGTTTATGAAGAACTGGGAAGAAGACGATAATGACGAATATTGTGCCGCTGCCGAAGACTTAAAGGATGCGCAGCAAGTCTGCGATACACTTGGCATCAAGCTGCACAAAGTCAATTTCGCCGCTGAGTACTGGGACAATGTGTTCGAGTATTTTCTCGCTGAATACAAAGCCGGCCGTACACCAAATCCGGACATCATGTGCAACAAGGAAATTAAGTTCAAAGCTTTCCTTGAATTTGCCGCAGAGGCACTTGGCGCCGACTATATCGCCACCGGCCATTATGTCCAGCGCCGCGAAGTGGATGGTCACTGGCAACTTTTACGTGGCCTCGACACCAATAAAGATCAAAGTTATTTCCTCTATACCATCGGCGAGCAACACGTCGCACAGACGCTGTTTCCGGTCGGTCATCTGGAAAAACCGGCGGTGCGCGCCATCGCCGAACAGCAGGGCTTAATTACTCACGATAAAAAAGACTCGACTGGCATTTGCTTTATTGGCGAGCGCAAATTCAAAGATTTCCTGCAGAAATATCTGCCGGCACAACCGGGCGATATCATCACAGTCGATGGCGAAAAAATTGGCCGCCACGAGGGCCTGATGTATCACACGCTGGGCCAACGCAAAGGCCTGGGCATTGGTGGCACCAAAGATGGTGGCGAAGATCCGTGGTACGTCGTCCGGAAAGATTTAATCAATAACCAGCTGATTGTGGCGCAAGGCCATGACCATCCAAGCCTGTTGTCGCGTGGCCTGACCGCGACACAACTACATTGGGTTGACCGGCAAGGCCCGGCGGATACATTGCGCTGTACGGTCAAAACCCGCTATCGCCAACAGGATATCCCCTGCACCCTGCGCCGTCTTGGCACAGATCACATTGAAGTCATGTTTGATGAGCCGCAAAAGGCTGTGACACCTGGCCAGTCAGCGGTATTTTATCTGAACGAAGTCTGCCTCGGTGGCGGCATCATTGATGAGGCATTACAGTGATGAATCAATCTGTTTCTACCCAAGTAATGGCGCTGTCGGCCTTATGTCTGGCAGTACGCGCCGTGCAGCAAATTGCCCGCGGCGAAGCGCTGGAGTCCGGCGTGTTGTCAACCTTATTGCAAAGCGTCGCTGAACAAAATCCGGCGGACGCCATTGATGTGTACGGTGGCAAACTGGCAAATCTGCAAGGCGGTTACCATATTCTTGCCGCCCAGCTGGGTGATCAGCCGCGTAAAGATCTGGAACTGACCCGTTATGTGATGGCGGTGTTAGCGCTGGAACGTTTACTGAATAAATCGACGGACAGTCTCGGCGCTGTTGGCAAACGCATTGAGCGCCTGCAACAGCAGCTACAGCATTTTCAGGCCACCGATGACAATATTATCGCCAGCATTGCCGACATTTATGTTGAGCATTTGAGCCCGCTTGGCAACCGGATCCAAATCGCTGGAGTACCGGAACAACTGAAACAAAGCGCAGTGCAACAGAAGATCCGTGCGTTGTTATTGTCCGCGGTCAGAGCCGCCGTTTTGTGGCGTCAGTCAGGTGGCCGTCGTTATCATTTTCTGTTTCAGCGCAAGAGTTTACTGCGCGAAACTCAGCAAGTTTTACAACAATTAGCTTAAGGGAGTCGTCATGGAACTCAACGCATTAACCGCCATCTCTCCGGTGGACGGGCGTTACGGCAGCCGCACTACAGAGCTGCGGGATATTTTCAGTGAATTTGGTCTGATTAAATTCCGCGTGACGGTCGAAGTCCGTTGGTTACAACAGATGGCGACGATCGCCGGCATCAATGAAGTCCCGGCGTTGTCCGAAAGCGCCAATGCGTTATTAAACTCGATTGTCGACAATTTCAGCATGGCCGATGCCGAACTCGTCAAAGAAATCGAACGCACAACCAACCATGACGTCAAAGCAGTTGAATACCTGCTGAAAGAAAAAGTGGCAGGTAACGCAGAGTTAGCGGCGATTAGCGAATTCATCCATTTCGCCTGTACTTCTGAAGATATCAATAACTTATCGCATGGTCTGATGTTAACCACGGCGCGTGATCAGGTGCTGTTGCCGTTGATGGACCAGTTGCTGAGTTCGATCAAAGCGTTAGCCGTGCAGTACAAAACCATTCCAATGATGGCGCGTACCCATGGTCAGCCGGCCTCTCCGACCACCCTTGGTAAAGAGATGGCAAACGTCTATATCCGCCTGCAACGCCAGCGCAATCAGGTCGCAGCCGTTGAAATGCTCGGTAAATTTAACGGCGCTGTCGGTAACTACAATGCGCATTTATCGGCGTATCCGTCGCTTGACTGGCACCAGATCTCCGAGCAGTTCGTTACCAGTCTGGGCCTGAGCTGGAACCCGTATACCACGCAAATTGAACCGCATGATTACATCGCCGAACTGTTTGATGCCGTGGCCCGCTTTAACACTATCCTGATCGATTTTGATCGGGACGTCTGGGGTTATATTGCGCTTGGCCACTTCAAGCAACGCACTATTGCCGGTGAAATTGGTTCGTCCACGATGCCACACAAGGTCAACCCGATTGATTTTGAAAACTCCGAAGGCAACCTCGGTGTTGCCAATGCGATTTTCCAGCACCTGGCCAGTAAACTGCCAATCTCTCGCTGGCAGCGCGATCTGACCGATTCCACCGTGCTGCGCAATCTTGGCGTTGGTTTTGGTTATACGCTGATCGCTTACCATGCCACGCTCAAAGGCATCAGCAAACTGGAAGTCAACGAAGTCAATCTGTTGACTGAACTGGATCAAAACTGGGAATTGCTGGCAGAGCCGGTCCAAACAGTGATGCGACGTTATGGCATTGAAAAACCATACGAAAAGCTGAAAGAGCTGACTCGCGGTAAACGCATTTCGCCGGAAGATCTGGCGCTGTTTATCGACAATCTGGCACTGCCGGATGCGGCTAAAGCCGAATTGAAACAAATGCGGCCGGATAATTATCTCGGCGCAGCCATCGCGCTGGTCGACAGCCTGCAGTAACAACTCTAGGGGCGGTATTACCGCCCTTTTTTATCAGGAGCGCTTATGTACAAGCTTCATTTAGGTCAGCTCAGCGCTGCCGAATTTATGGCCGAATACTGGCAGAAAAAGCCGGTGTTATTAAAAGGCGGTTTTGCCAACTTCGTCGACCCACTGACGCCGGACGAACTGGCCGGTCTTGCTACCGAAGAAGAAATTGAATCAAGAGTCGTGGCGCAAACCAGCCCGGGCCAATGGCAGCTGGAAACTGGGCCCTTCGAGGATTACAGCCGCTTTGGCGAACAAGGCTGGACATTGCTGGTACAAGCGGTTGATCACTGGCATCCGGAAGCTGCCCGGCTGATTGAGCCGTTTCGGTTTATTCCAAACTGGCGCATTGACGATTTGATGGTCAGCTACTCTACGCCCGGCGGTGGTGTCGGTCCGCATCTGGACCAATATGATGTATTTATCATTCAGGGCCAGGGCAAGCGTCATTGGCGTGTCGGCATGCCAGACGCCAGTCTGCAGCCAATTTGTCCGCACCCGCGGCTGTTGCAGGTCACACCTTTTGTCGATTGCATTGATGTGATCACCGAACCGGGCGACATTCTGTATATTCCGCCAGGTTGCCCGCATGACGGTATTTCCGTCGATGCCAGTCTAAGTTATTCGGTTGGCTTTCGCGCTCCGGCACAAAAAGACCTGTTAACCGGTCTTGCCGATTATCTGATTGAACAGGATCAAAGCGGTGCGCGCTATACCGATCCACAGCGCCTGCCCCTGACGGATATTGGCCGGATCAGTGACAGCGATTTGGATCAGGTACAGCAGCTGCTGTTGGGTTTAGTCAATAACCGGGCGTTGCTGGCGAGTTACTTCGGCAGTTATATCAGTCATGCCAAACATGAGCTGGACGCGACAGAACCTGAACCGCATTATGCCGTAGATGAAATTGTTGAATATCTGGAAGAAGGTTCGGTACTGGCACGTCTTGGTGGCCTGCGGATTTGTTATCATCAGGCCGGTTCTACCGATGATATCCAGCTGTTTATCAACGGCCTGACGATCACACTGCCGGCTGCGGCACTGCAGTTTGTCCAGCTATTAAGTGAACAGGTTCAGCTCGATGAAACGGCCTGCCAGTGGATCGCGGCTGACCAGAACCGAGCCAGTTTATTGACTGAACTGATCAACCTCGGCTACTGGTATTTTGTTGAGTAACACATCAAGTCTGAGCGCGGTGTTATCAATAACAAAACCCCCGGCTTGACCGGGGGTTTTTAGTTTAAACTGGCTGACTATTCCAGAAATCATCCGCTTCAAACAGCTGATATAGCTGCTCTGCACGGTTAATCAGCAACTTAACGTAATCGGCGCCGGTCTGGTCCCGGATGCCAGCATCGATTAGTTGCTGCGCTTGCGCTTGCCAACGGAACGAAAAGGCCCGCAGCGCGTCACGCGGATTGGCTGCACTGCCAAAGGCCATCACGTCAGTCGGTAAATCCCCGCTGATCGCCCAATAGCTTTTCCGGTCAATGCCATTAATTTTCCAAATCGCGACAAAAGGCGGCAAATACCGTGATTCCTGGACGGCGACCGTGTCCATCACCACACCTTGCTCTGCTAAAAACAAATTGGCTTTTTGAAACTGGGCGCGGACCCACTCGCTGACCTGCTGCTCGGTCATCGGTTCAGCAGCTTGTTGTTGCTTGTCCATACTACTTACCTGCAAAAAATCTGAACCCGCACTTTATGACAGCAGCTGCAATTTCGCAACCATCAACAAATATTGTCGACAATCCACTGGAATGACCAGACGATTTATCACAGATTTGATAGCACTGGCAGGCCCAAAGTGGTAAATTTCGCCGCGAAAAACCGGCCCTACCCCAGACCACGTCTGGCATAAATCGGAGCATAAGAAAGTGGCAGTATTTAACCACCCTGAGTTCGACAACCATGAACAAGTCGTATTTTGCAGTGACCGCGAATCCGGTCTGCAGGCAATAATCGCAATCCACAGTACAGCATTAGGCCCGGCCTGCGGTGGTTGCCGCATGTGGGACTATGTATCAGATGAAGACGCCCTGATCGACGTGTTACGTTTATCCCGCGGCATGACCTATAAAAACGCCATGGCAGGTTTGCCACTCGGCGGCGGCAAAGCCGTAATCATCGGTGATGCGAAAACCATTAAATCTGCAGCGTTGTTCCGTAAGTTCGGGCAATACGTACATTCACTGAGTGGTCGTTACATCAGCGCTGAAGACGTTAACATCACCACCGCTGATATTTCCATGGTCAATCAAGAAACACCTTATGTCGCTGGCCTCGAAGGGAAAAGCGGCAACCCGGGGCCATTTACCGCCATTGGTACTTATCGTGGCATCAAAGCTGCGGCAAAACACAAATTCGGCACCGATGATTTATCTGGCCGGACTGTTGCGGTGCAAGGTCTTGGCAGTGTTGGGTTCTACCTGTGTGAGCATTTACACAAAGAAGGCGTCAAGCTGATTGTCAGCGACATCAACCCCGCCGCCGTTGACCGTGCAGTCAGCCAGTTTGGCGCGACCGCAGTGGGCCT
>JAIXSW010000556.1 GCA_027484495.1 Gammaproteobacteria bacterium | reverse complement strand
TACTGCCGATGCTTTTACGCTCGGGCAGGCCGAGATCTACTGGCAATGTCTGTCTGCGCTGGAGCCGTTGCACTGGCCACAGCAAGCCGTCTTCTCAGCCTGTGTCGATGCGGTAGCCCAGCTTGAATTTGGTTTGGCCAGTGCGCATAAAAGCTTCTATCTGCAAAGCCAGCATAGCCGTTGTCATCCACAACCCTTTGATTTGGTAGAACTCTGTGGCCGCAATCGGGCATTAGCCATAGTGCTGGCGGCTGATACCAGTCAAAGCCGGCTGATGTTGTTGTCTGAGCTTGATACGCTGACCGGACGTGTGTTTCATGCCGGCCACAGCTTTAGCAGCTTGCATGACCGGCTGACACCTTACCATCCGCCCCATACACCCCTGCGTAAATCAGCCTGATCTGGTCGGAGATCTGCTGATTTTGCCGAAAACATCGGCGGTTCTGCAGATTAATGCTAGGCAGTTGGCGGCAGATAGGTAAAAATACGCCGTTTCTGAGCCCATACAGGTAGACCGCGTGAACACTGAAGTGCAGAATTTTGACGAGATCCGGCCTTACTCCGATGCCGAAGTGCCGAAGGCTGTCGAACAAATCATTTCAGATCCTGAATTTACTGCTGCGATTATCCGTTTCAAATTTGGTAAAGCCTTTGGCGGCCTCAGCAAAGTATTGAGCCCATTGTTGGGCTGGTATCTGCGCCGGCACTGGCGAAAGTTGCAGACAGTACAGGATGTACAAAGGTACATATCAGGTTATCTGGCACAGGCACTGAAACACACCACGGACGGAGTCAGTTGCAGTGGGCTTGATGCGCTGCCAAAACAACAGTCCTATCTGTTCGTCTGTAATCACCGCGATATTGCGATGGACCCGGCATTGGTCAACTGGTGCCTGCACGAGCATGGCTTCGATACCGCCCGCATAGCCATTGGTGACAATCTGCTGAAAAAGCCTTGTGTCACCGCACTGATGAAGCTGAACAAAAGTTTTATCGTGCGTCGCAGTGCCAAAGGTCCGCGTGAAATGCTCAAAGCGCTGAGCCAGCTGTCCGCCTATATCCGGCATTCACTGCAGCAGGGCCAGCATATCTGGATCGCACAGAAAGAAGGTCGCGCCAAAGATGGTTTTGATCAGACCGATCCGGCCATTCTGAAAATGTTTTATATGGCCGGCAAAGCTGAAGGTCAGGAGTTTGCTGCCTACATGCAGCAACTGAACATTGTGCCGGTAGCGATTTCTTATGAATATGACCCCTGTGATGAAGCCAAAGCGCTGGAGTTGTATCAGCGGGCGGAAGACGGTGGTTATCAGAAAGCTGAATTTGAAGACATTGATAACATTATCAAAGGGATCACCGGCTATAAAGGCCGGATCCATCTGCACTTTGGCCAGGTGGTCGATGCCGGGTTTGACACTCCGGAACAGCTGGCTGAACTCATCGATAAGCAAATCTATCAGGGCTATAGAATTTATCCGGCGAATCAGTATGCAGCAGGCGAGCCCGTGTCAGACGAGCAGGCTGCCGCAAAATTTGCCAGCCGTCTTGGCCATATGTTGCCGGAGATCCAGAGTTATGCCCGCACCATGTATGCCAATCCGCTGAAGAATTTTCATAAAGTGCAGGAAGAATAAATGGCCCGTCACATCACTTATACGTTTAAAGGGCAACAACGGCAGATCGCGTTTAGCTATGACAAATTCCACGACGTCTATGAAGCGGTCGCAGCGGCTGAAGGTATCGATCTGCAGAAATTTCTGCAGATGGAACAGCAAATAGCCGCGACCACTAAACATAAGTCTGCGATCAAAGAGTTTCGGTTAAGTGAGTTTAAGCGAATGGGGTTTGCCAATATCTATTTACACAAAGACGACACCGAGCAAACGCCTTAGTTGGTAGTGTCTGTGGCTGGTTGTGTCTGCACAACCGCCGCAGCATCACTTGCCAGACGGGCAGCTGACCGGCAATGCCTGACAGCTGCTGATCTTGTGCCCAACCTTGACGCCGTTGGCGGCGAACCAGCCGAGCGGCATTTCCAGCGCCGCGATCACATCACCTGGTGATTCATGTAAATCTTCACTGTTGGCAGCCATCGGCTGAATTTTGCTGATCTGCCAGTCTGGATTGATAAAGGCCACATCGAGTGCGGTTGGCGTATTTTTCATCCACAAAGTCATCATTCTCGGCGTCTCGTATAACAGCAACATGCCATGGCGCACCGGCGCTTGTTCCATCAGACCACGCATACGCCGTTCAACGGTGTCGGCCAGCTGCACTTGCAGCGTCTGACTGCCCGCCTGTAATGGAATTAACGGAAACACTGGCACCTCGGCCTGAGATACATCGACCTGACAGCCCAATAAAGGTAACACGCACAACCAGCTGACTACCCGCATCGAAAAATACTCCTTCATTTTCTGTCATTGTGCCGCTGCCGCTGGCAGAAATGCAATGTATCTGGCAGAAGTTACATAGCAAAAAGCCGGGTTTCCCCGGCTTTAAGATGCACTGAGTGTGGATTTACGCGGTCAATGCCTGACGTGGGTCAACGTAGCTCAGGTTCAGTGCTTCAGCAACATGCTGATTGACGACCTGGCCATTGATCACGTTCAGGCCGTTTAACAGATGTTGATCATCCAGCAGTGCCTGTTTATAACCTTTGTTCGCCAGTTTAATGATAAATGGCAGTGTGGCGTTATTCAGTGCAAACGTAGATGTACGTGGCACTGCGCCTGGCATGTTTGCAACACAGTAATGTACAACGTCATCAACGATAAAAGTTGGTTCTGCATGCGTAGTAGCACGAGAGGTCTCGACACAGCCGCCCTGGTCAATGGCCACATCGACAATGGCTGAGCCGGCTTTCATCTTGCGGATGTGCTCGCGCGTCACCAGTTTCGGTGCGGCGGCGCCTGGAATTAACACGCCACCGATGACTAAATCAGCTTCCAGAATGTGTTTTTCCAACGCATCGGCAGTGGAATAAATCGCTTTGACGGCGCCATTAAATTGCGCGTTGATGCGGCGTAACACGTCCACAGAGCGGTCCAGTACTACCACATCGGCACCGAGACCAATCGCCATTTGTGCAGCATTGGTACCGACCATACCACCACCGATCACCACAACTTTGGCTGGCTCAACACCAGGCACGCCGCCTAACAACATGCCGCGGCCTGCACAGGATTTTTCTAAAGCACGGGCACCGGCCTGAATCGACATCCGGCCAGCAACTTCAGACATCGGCGCCAATAAAGGTAAACCGCCACGGCCGTCAGTCACTGTCTCATAGGCGATACAAACGGCTTTAGATTTGATTAAGTCTTCCGTTTGCGGCAGGTCTGGTGCCAGGTGTAAGTAGGTAAACAGGATTTGCCCTTCACGTAACATGGCACGTTCAACGGCTTGTGGTTCTTTCACTTTCACGATCATTTCTGCGATTGCAAAAATCTCAGCAGCAGAATTCAGGACTTGAGCACCTGCAGCCTGGTACTCGGCATCGCCGCAACCAATACCGTCGCCTGCATTGTGTTCAACGTAAACAGTGTGACCATGTGCCACCAGTTCACGGACGCTGGCTGGAGTCATACCGACGCGGTATTCGTGGTTTTTAATCTCTTTTGGTACGCCAATAATCATAAAAGTCGCCTTTCTGAGCTGTTGTAGGGGGAGGGATATTTTTCGCTAGTATAAAGACATAAATGTAGAATTGCTGGTTGTTTTATTTTGATATCGCAGCATAATGTATCGTAAATATCAAAATATCAGGATATATAACTTGCCAGCTATGACGCAGCCCAACGGGCGTAAACTGGACCGTATTGATCGGAAAATTCTGACTGAATTACAAAACGATGGTCGTCTTGCCAATGTTGAACTGGCGAAGCGGGTAGGGCTCAGCCCGACACCGTGCCTGGAGCGGGTCCGTAAGCTGGAGCAGGAACAGTTTATTCTCGGTTATAACGCCCGGGTCGACCCGAACAAGGTTGGCGCGGCGCTGTTAGTTTTTGTTGAAATTACCTTGAGTAAAACCTCGCCGGAAGATTTTGACGAATTCAATAAAGCGGTACAAAAACTGGATGAAATTCTGGAATGCCATCTGGTATCCGGCAGCTTTGACTTCCTGTTAAAAACCCGGGTGGCCAATATGGCAGCCTACCGGGAATTGCTCGGTGAGACCTTATTGCGCCTGCCCAGCGTGCGTGAGAGCAGAACCTATGTTGTGATGGAAGAGGTCAAACAAACGACTTTTGTTGCAGTGCGGGGCTGAAAGCGGCAATACTGGATAAAAAATCAGCAAAGGCCCGTCCGGCGCTGTTTTCTGACGTGGAAATATGTGCAGCGGCAAAGGCAGTCTGGTATCTTTGCTGCGTTTATCGAATGTCTTTCATAGGGTCATGCTGTTGCAAGCTAAAACTGTATTTTCGCTGAACGGAGTCCAGCGCCTGGTCGAAGTCGGATTGATTGCCTGTCTGGGCATCGCCGCGTTTATGTTGCTGGCTCTGCTGAGTTTTGATCCGGCCGATCCAAGCTGGACACAAACCGGCTATCACAGTGATATCCGCAATATCGCCGGCCCGGTTGGCGCTGAAGTCGCCGACATTCTGTTTGCCGTATTTGGCTGGTTGTCGTATCTGGTGCCGCCGTTTCTGGCGTTTTGCGGCTACCTGCTATTTCGCCGCTTTACCGATTTGTTGTCGCTGGATTATTTTGTCCTCGGCATGCGTTTGCTTGGTTTATTGCTGACGGTGATCAGCGCTTGTGCGATCAGCAGTATCAATTTCGACGATATCTTTATGTATTCAAGCGGCGGGGTGGTTGGCGATGTGTTAGTCGCATTCCTACTGCCACAACTGAGCTTTGTTGGTTCCAGTCTGCTGCTGCTATGCAGTTTTTGTATCGGCCTGACGCTGTTAACCGGTATTTCCTGGTTGACGGTAGCCGATGAGCTTGGCGCGCTGACCGTCAGCATCGCCCGTCATCTGTGGAATTTTAATGCCAGCTGCGATGCATTGCTGCGCCGGCTCAGACCCAAAGCAAAACTAGTTGCCCCTTTGCAACGCACAGATTTAAAAATGCCGCCTTATCAGGTCCCAGAGAAAGCGCAGCCTGTTGCTGTAGTCACTGCTGCCACAGTTGCCGTCGCTGCAGAGCAACCGGTTGAGACCAGCTCGACGTTGCGCATTGAACCTGAATTCAGCGTTGCTGATGGCAGCGACACAGATCGGGTCCAAGTGCTTGAACCCGACATGCCGCATTTCAGTGCATACCAGCCGGTTGTCGCAGATGTGACTGCGGTCGAGCCGGTGCTGTCAGCCAACACAGATCCGGTGCCTGCGGTAGTGGCTCAGCCGAAAGTGGCCAGCCCGATTAAAGTAGATCCATCGGTCCAGAGCCGGGCTTTTTTCCCGGAAGCGGGTGCCCGGGTCGAACCTTTGCCTATTCAGCCGCTCGATATCCGTACCGAAGCGCGTGCTTTTGTCAGTATCGATGAAATTGCTGACGATGAGCTGAGTTACAGTTCTATTGATGAAAGTTATGCCGACGATGAACTAGCACAGAGTTTCCTGCATACCCAATCACCCTTGCAGGTAATTCCGCCGGCGCAGCCGTTAGTGATAGAAGAAGACGACGATGCACAGGACGAAGTGTTGTATCCACAACAGCAAACACCGTTAGATGCCTTGCCGTCTATTAGTCTGTTGGAAAGGCCAAATCGCACCGTCAATCCAATTTCACCTGAAGATCTGGAACGGGTGTCGCGGTTGGTTGAAGTGAAGTTACTCGATTTTAATGTCGAT
>JAIXSW010000587.1 GCA_027484495.1 Gammaproteobacteria bacterium | reverse complement strand
GGGAAACTGGTGGCATCAAAAGCGACATAACCATGCAGCGCTTCTTCGTGCATCAGCGCCGGAATGCCAAGCCGGGTGTGTTCACGCAGCCAGCGCTGTGCGGCATTGTTAAATTCGGCAGTTTGCTGCGGCGTTTTGTATTCACTGGGCCGGGCGATATGGCCAATGCCATGCGGCATCAGCGTGGCGGCTTTTTCCGGCATAAACTGCAGCTGTGCATCTTCCATCTGCCGGCGTTGATGCCAGACGCTTTGCAGCTGCGCCAGTTTTTCTTCCAGCGTCATACGCTGCAGTAAATCCTCGGTGCGTTCAGTGACGCTGCGCGACGGGTCCTGATAAGGCAACTTCGTCGTTGCCGCAACGGCGCTGAGCACTGTGATAGACGCGGCCGCTGACACGGCACCGAGCAGAGTTTTACGCATCAAATGTCCTTGTTATATGGATGATGTCCTGACCTATTATTCGCGACTCGTCATGCACGATAAGGCTTCAGCGGCACAATGCGGCCGTCAGCGTCATACTGCAGTTCAGCCATTTTGATGCTGCGCAGGTGCGTCACGCCGCCGGACAAAATCGAGTCGTGGTAGAACAGATACCATTTGCCTTCGAACTCGGCGATCGAGTGATGGGTCGTCCAGCCGACCACAGGTTCGAGCATATGACCCTGATAAGTAAAAGGTCCGTATGGGCTGTCACCCGTGGCGTAACACAATAAGTGGGTGTCTCCGGTTGAATAGGAGAAGTAGTATTTGCCCTGATATTTGTGCAGCCAGGACGCTTCGAAAAAGCGTCGGTTGGTATCGCCGGCCAGTAACGGCTGGCCCTGTGCATCGACAATCAGAACTTCACGCGGCGCTTCGGCAAATTCGAGTAAATCGTCGCGAAGCCGCGCCACCCTTGGGCCTAACGCCGGTTCCCCAGCGGCGGGTTCCTGATGGTCGGCATGCCATTGATTGTCGCGGTAGTGTTGCAGTTGGCCGCCCCAGATGCCGCCAAAATACAGATAATATTCACCGTCATCGTCGGCAAATACGGCGGGGTCTATCGAATAACTGCCAGCGATAGGGGCCGGTTGTGGCGTGAAAGGGCCGGCCGGGTTGTCGCCGACTGCAACGCCAATCTGGAACAGACCGTCGGCTTTTTTCGCCGGGAAATACAGGTAATAACGGCCATCTTTGCAGGCCGCATCCGGTGCCCACATTTGCCGCTCGGCCCAGGGCACGTCTTTGACATGCAGCGCCACACCGTGGTCGGTCACCGGCGCGCCGGGCGCAGCCAGCGACAGCACATGGTAGTCCTCCATGCCAAAGTGATCGCCGTTGTCGTTAAATGGAATGCCGGCGTCGATGTCGTGCGACGGATAGATATAAATGCGGCCGTCAAACACATGGGCGGATGGATCTGCGGTGTAAATATGCTCGACCAAATCGGTGGAAATGGCTTGTTGCTTCAGCGCCTCGAGCTGCTTTGTGGTGTATTCAGACATAACAATGACTCTCTTTTTTATTCTGTTAACAGCCGTGCAGCCGCATCGCGCCGGGCGCTCAGCTCCTGCTCAATCTGGCTTTCTTTGTGTTTATTGATTTCGTACAGACAGACGATGCCAACCCCGAGCAAAAATGGCAGCGCGGCATACAGGCTGACCGATAATTTGATGCCGTCGATGGTATCCGCGCTTTGTGTGGCAAGGCTGGCGTCATAACTGACGTTGGCCAGAATGCCGGCGACCAGGGCGCCGCCAATCGACAGGCCCAGTTTCAGCCCAAAAATCATCGCGGAAAAAATGATGGCGGTGGCGCGGCGGTGGTTTTTCCATTCGGAATAGTCGGCTACGTCGGCGATCATCGCCCACAGCAGCGGGATGGTGATGCCGTAGAAAAAGCCGTGCAGAATTTGCGACAAAAACACCAGGCCGATGGCATCGGACGGAAACAGGTAAAACGCCAGAATAAACAGCGTCGAGACCAACAGTGCCACCGCAAATACATCACGTTTGCCAAAGCGGTCAGCCAACGGTTTGGAAAAGCCGATGCCGAAGATCATGCAGATGATGCCACCGGCGTTAAACAGGCTGAAACCTGAGGTCGCCGCATCTTTGGGCCATAGGAATTCGGTTAAACCGATGCTGGTCAGCACGGCATTTAGACCAGCAATAAAGCCATTAAAACCAATATCCTGCAGAAAAGTCGCAACCTTGGTTTCATCAAGATAATTCTCAAAATAGAAAATATACATGCCGCCTTTTAATGCCAGCGTGATAAACACCAGCACCGTCAGAATCAACATGATGAGCCAGGGTTTGTTATGCAACAGGTCGCCAATGTCCTGGCGGATACTGGACGACTGCGCGGCGATGGTCAGCACGCGTTCGCGGGTCGTCAGAAAGGTGATCAGGAAAAACACAATGCCGACGCAGGCAAACAGCGTCATGGTGTTTTCAAAGCCAACGGCTTTATCACCATCACCCAAAATCAGTACCAGCGGCAGCAACAGCGCCTGAATAATAAACTGCGCCACCATCACCGCGACAAAACGGTATGCCGACAAACTGTTGCGGTCGGCCATATTGCCGGTTAACACACCACTGAGCGCCGAGTAGGGCAGGTTATTGGCCGAATACACCAACACCAGCAATACATAAGTACAGAATGCGTAAGCGATTTTGCCTTCCGGGCTCAATGCCGGGGTGCTGAAAGCGGCCAGTGCAATCACACCAAATGGGATGGCTGTCCACAAAATCCACGGGCGGAATTTACCCCAGCGCGTTTGCGTGCGGTCAGCAATGATGCCCATGATCGGGTTAAAACAGGCGCCAATTAAACCGCCGGTGAAAATGATGGTTGCCGCAGCAGCCGGTGGGATCTGGTAGACATCGGTGTAGAAAAAAGCGAGAAATGTCATCAACGTCTGAAAAATCAGATTAGCGGCCAAATCGCCGAGGCTATAACCGATTTTCTCGGTCACACTTAAGTTTTGTCCTGCAGTTTGCATCGTCTATTGCCTGTTGTTTGTTCTCGGTGCTGTGCCGGATGCCAGCGCCTGTTGTTATGTTAGTGGTTATGCTATTTGTACCTGTTTTTTCTTATTTCATTCAATCTATGAGGGCTATTGGCCGGGCAAAGGCGCCGCCATTACCTCTGGTGGCAGCCATGCCTTGAATTCGCCACTGACATGCAGCAGCCCCAGCAGATATAACATGCCGTCGTAATAACGGTAACGTCCGGTTGGAATGGGTTGCTGCCACAGCGCCTGGACAAACTGATGCGATTCCGGGTGTTGCGAAGCGAGGCTGGCAACAGCATTCATCGCGACCAGTCCAACCGTTTTATTGCTATCGAGCTTCCGGCCATCGAGACTGTACTGGCTGACATAATGGTTCAGGCCTTCCTGATAGAAAAAGCCCTGCAACCGGGTGCTCAATGTCACTGCTGTGACGTCTTGTCGCCACCAATGCCAGTCGACCGCCCAATTCATCGCACTGCGCCAGGCATCAAAGCGAAAATCAACGGAATCCGGCCGCCATGGTGCCGCCCAGGGCGTGCCGTCAAAATTGCCATATTCCGGCGTCAGGCCGGTTTTCGCATGAGCGGCTTTGCTGAAATAAGTCCGGCTGGCGCTGGCGGCTTTGTGCCAGAAGGGCCGGTCTGCAACCGGGCCGAGCCGGGCCCAGACTTCATAAAATGCCGGTAAGTGATAAGAAGCGTCTGTGTGGTCGGCGTGCGCCAGATCTGGCGTAAAACGTACCATGGCATGGTCCGGATGAAACAACGCGGTCGCAGCCTGTTCGCCGCGGGGCGTGGTTCTGCTGATGATTTGGCGGTGACGCATTTGCGTCAGTAGTGCATCGGCTTTGGCTTTGTATTGGTAAATACCGGCGCCATCGCCCCAGCGCACGGCAGCAAAATACAGCGCAGTGGCAAAGTATTCTTCACCATCCGGAGCCGGCATTTCGTCGTTTGCGACCCCTTGGGTGCTGACCGACCAGGCAAAATAACCATAAGCAGGATGGCGCGGATCTGCCTGATACATATGGCTATAGGCCCAGTTCCACAGCGCATCAAACTCAGCTTTTTTATTTAGCTGCAGCGCAATCATCATGCCGTATGACATGCCTTCAGAACGCACATCGTTGTTGTTCACATCGAGGATATAGGCCTTTGCGCCCTCACTGTTCCGGCCATCGGCCACATACAGCGCTTGCGTCGCCGCATCGCCATGAAAGAGTTGGTCAAAGGCCCGCGCCAGTTTCGCGTCGGTGTCGGCCTGACTGTAGCCCAGTGCGGCAAATAAGTTGGGGTAGATGCCGCTTTGCGCTGCGCCGCTGGTTGCAGGCGTCGATGTGGCCGGTACTGTGCTGGTTGGCGTGGGCAACGGCGGCTGCGCCTGCTCAACGCTACAAGCCACCAACGCAGCGCAGCAAAGCGCGCCACAGATTGCACTTCGAAGGAACAAGCGGGCGCTGGCAATAAAAGGGCGCTGGGCAAAAGGTGATGTCATCGGGTCCGGTTCTGCTGCGAGGAAAAGGAACCGCCTTACCATACAAGAAGCGCCTGCAGTCTGGTCTAACGGAATGTTCTGAAAGAATTATCTTTTTTCACAACGCCGCTGTGTTCAACGGGCATACCCCTTATGCTGGCGTCAGCCGAAAAATTCGACACAACAGACACAACAAAGACAAAATCAGACAAGGGGAATGAAGTGGCAGCGGCAACAACACAACAACGAGCAGCACAGGATGATCTAGCAGATAACAGGGGCTTGATCCTGTTTATCAGCCTGGTCGCCACTATTGGTGGTTTTTTATTTGGCTTTGACAGCGGCGTTATCAACGGCACTGTCGATGGCCTGCAGCAGGCGTTTCAATCTGAAAGTGTCGGCACCGGCTTTAATGTCGCCAGTATGTTGCTGGGCTGTGCCGTTGGCGCCTATTTCGCCGGCCGGCTGGCCGATATTTATGGCCGCAAAGTGATTTTGTTGTGGTCGGCAGTGTTTTTTATCGTCAGCGCCTGGGGCTCTGGTATTGCCGACGGCTCGCTGGAATTTGTGATTTACCGCATTCTGGGCGGTTTTGCGGTCGGTGCAGCTTCGGTGATCACCCCGGCTTATATTGCCGAAGTGGCGCCGGCGCGCTATCGCGGCATGCTGACGACGTTGCAGCAAATCGCCATTATCCTTGGCCTGTTTATGGCTTTTGTCAGCAACTATCTGCTGGCTGAATTTGCCGGTGCTTCAACTGAAATGTTTTGGTGGGGCTTTGAAGCCTGGCGTTGGATGTTCTGGATGGAACTGCTGCCAGCGGTGCTGTTTCTGCTGATGTTATTTTTTATTCCGGAAAGCCCGCGTTTTCTGTTGTTAAAAGGCCGCGACGAGGCAGGTGCCGATGTGCTGCAACGGCTGTATGGTCACACTGCGGCAAGCCGCAAAGGGCAGGAGATCCGCGAGTCGCTGCAGGCTGATCACGCGCCACGGCTGGCGGATTTACTCGACCCCGTCACCGGCAAATTACGCAAACTGGTCTGGGTCGGCATTGGCCTCGCCAGTTTTCAGCAGCTGGTGGGTATTAATGTGGTGTTTTATTACGGTGCCGTGTTGTGGCAGGCGGTCGGTTTTTCTGAATCCGATGCCTTGATGATCAACGTGATCAGTGGCGGCATCAGTATTGCCGCTTGTGTGCTGACGTTGCTGGTGATTGACCGCATCGGTCGTAAGCCGCTGTTATTGTGGGGCTCTGTCGGCATGACGGTCACACTGGCGCTGGTGGTGTATGCCTTTGCCAATGCCGATCAGGATGCCGCCGGCAATCTGCTGCTTGGCGACTACGGCACGCTGGCGTTGGTCAGTGCCAATGCCTATGTGTTTTTCTTTAACCTGTCGTGGGGCCCGGTGATGTGGGTGATGCTCGGCGAAATGTTCCCGAACCAAATCCGTGGTGTCGGCCTTGCGGTCAGTGGTCTGGCGCAGTGGCTATGTAACTTCCTGATCACGATGACTTTCCCGCTGTTATTAACCGGCATCGGCCTCGCCGGCGCTTATGGCTTGTATGCGCTGGGCGCCTTGTTATCGGTATTCTTTGTGTTGAAAATGGTGCATGAAACCAAAGGCAAAGAACTGGAAGAGATGGAGTAACGCCGCGAAGCCGCCGCTGTGTTGGTACCGCAATACCTGTCAGGTGGTGGCCAGCTTGCTCTGCTGGTCACCACCTGGATCTCTGGCCGGATGGCAGGTGTTGGATACAAAGGGTGAACCGCTGGTATGCACGGCTAACCTATAGGTCTACTTGCTGGCCCGGTATCCGCGCAACAACCAAATTCCGTAACAGGATCAATAACAAAAGTCATTCAAAGCACTGAAATCGCAAGCTAGGCTGAAACTTTCAGCGGACAAGGCGACGCGATGAAGCAATTCTCTCTGATCAATCAGCATGGCGATGAACTGGTGGTGTTGGCACAGGGCGCTATTTTACAGCGCTGGTCGACGGCGCTTGCCGGCGCACGGCGCGAGCTGATTTTAGGATATCCGGCGCCAGCCTATTACCGGCAGGACCCGTTTTATCTTGGTGCTGTGGTTGGTCCTTATGCCAACCGCATTGGCGGTGGTTGTTTTATGCTGGACCAGCAGTTGGTGCAACTGGAACAAAATGAAGGGGCGCAGCATCTGCATGGCGGTAGTATCGGTTTGCACCGGCTGCTGTGGCAGCTGCAGGAGCACAGCAGCGACCGTCTGGTACTGGTGGCGGAAGTTCCGGACGGGCAGGGCGGTTATCCCGGGCCCATAACATTCCGCATTCATTATCAGTTCACGGCTCCCAACACGCAGCAAACCGAGCTACAGGTCACCTTGGAAGCCAGCAGCAGTCGCGCCACGCTGATTGGGCCGACTTTGCATCCATATTTTAATTTGGCCGGCGGCGTAGCTGATGTGAACGCGCATCAGCTGCAGCTGGCCGCAGCGCATTATGCCGTGGTCGACGAGCACTGTATTCCGACCGGTGAACTGCGCAAAGTACAGGGCACGGCCTTTGATTTTCAGCAGCCGCGCCTCCTGGCAGACACCCGGCTCGACCACAACTTTGTGGTGCATGGTCATTTGCAGCAAGCGGCGGCTGTGCTGTTAAGCCCGCAGGGTGACTTAGCGCTGAGTGTCAGCTCGGATTATCCGGGCCTGCAGGTCTATAGCGGCGATCATCTGAACAGCCCGTTTTTACCGCGCCAAGGCATCTGTTTAGAACCGCAGTTTTTCCCGGACTCGCCGAACCAAAAAGGTTTCCCATTCCATTTCACCCGGCCGGGCCAGCCCTTTGTGGCGAAAATGCGTTATGTGCTGAGCCGCGTCGACCGGCACGCAGACACTCAGGCATGAAACATCCAGCGCACGCCAAAGGCGTCGTTTAACGCACCATATAAACCAAAGGGGTGTTGTGTCAGTGGGTCTGTGACGGTTGCACCAGCGCTGAGCTGCTGAAACAGTGTGGTGGTAGCTTGCGCAGTACCGCCGCTGACATAAAGGCACATCAGATTGCCCGGTTTTGGTTGCTCAGTGGGATGCAGCCAGTCTGACGCGGCAATATCAATCAGCGGGGACGTGAGCCGGGCATGCACCACCCGCGGATGCAACGCTGGCGGAAATGCCTGTTGCATCGGCGAATCACCGACAGTCGTCAGCTGCAGTTCGCCGCCAAACACTTGCTGATAAAAGGCAAAAGCTGGCGCGCAATTGCCGTCAAATAACAGGTATGTAGAGATTTGCATAGAAGCTCCGAAAACAAAGTGGTGCTCTAATTTAGTGCTGAAAGGCACCCGGCTGCCATTACGATTTTTCGTAGCGCGCTAAAACCGGCCTTGTTGCAACGGTAAGTGCCAAATCCGCCCGTGCAGATCAAATTGCTGGAGCAGTGCTCTGGCTTCGGCGACAGTCCATTTATGCCAATCCTGGCGCAAATGGTTGCCATACCAGACTTGTGAAAACTGCCAAATTCGCTGCAGTGGCTGGATATCGCCGACTGGCATTCGGTGGCGTTGGCACCAGTTGAGAATGTCTTGCTCCGATTCAAACAGCAGCATGTTGCTACAGGTATAAGTGACATTGTCCCAGGCTTGTTGCATCGGAATGGGAAAATGCACCAGCAGATTATTGTGGTCGGTTTGTCCGTCTTTGACGTGGACCACCAACTGCTTAGACTCAGCGCCGGCAGTGGTGGTGATGCTGAGGTCACACTTTAATAATGCGGCGGCGCCCATCGAACATCAGGCACAATTGCCCCACCAGCAACAGTGATTGGCTTTGATAAAAAAGTTGGTCGGCGCCGCAGAGAAAGGGTGCATCACCCAGACTTCTTTGCTTTTTGGGTGCAACACGACACCGTGATAATCCTGCAGATGTTCCAGCTCCGCCGTGATTAAGCAGCATCGCAATCCCCGCAGGCTGAGCTGATACAGACTGTAGCGGTTTTTGCGAAGCGAAGCACACTGGGTGTCACACACTGGGTGTCACACACCGGGTGTCGCACAACGGGTGTCGCCAAAGTCCGCAACTGACACAAAACGACGGGTCAACATCCAATGCTGTGGTCTGAATTCAACGAACACTACAGGTTACTTCGTTAGGACTCCGGTGCTGGTGCAGCAAGCTGTCATGACGACCAGTACCAACACCAATGCACTTGCCAGGCTGAATTGCCCGCCAGACCAGTCACGGGCGACATGACTCAGCATTGGATTGTCCTGTAGTTGCCAGGCCGCTAATCCAACACCTGAGGCCAGCCCCAGCCATACGGCGCGGTTAGTGCGACGGCGCGGCGCTGGTAGGCGTGACATGACGGTATCGACAAAACCTTCATCGGGGACCGGATCTGCTGCACTGTCGCGAAGCAGCTGGTTCAGCAGGTCATCGTCTTGCTCTTCCCGGCTTAAACTCATGTTGTCACTCCTGTACTCTCGTTACTTTGATAGTCTTTCAGCCATTGGCGCAAACGTGCACTGCCGCGTGTCGCGTGCGTTTTTACCGTGCCAAGTGGCAACCCGGTGATTTCGGCCGTTTCCTCATGGCTAAGGCCCATTTGCGTGTGATAGAGCATCACTACACGTTCGCCTTCTGGCAGCGCTTGCAGCGCCTTTTGTAAATCACGCTGCAAACCCGCGCTCTGACGCGGTCCTGCCGCCTGGTCAAGCGGAGTTTCATCCTGCACTTCATGCCTTGGTTGCTGGCGATACGCCTGCAAAAAACAATTGTGTGCGATGCGAAACAACCAGGTCGAAAACCGCGCGTCGCTGCGATATTGCGACAACTTCCGCCACGCCAGCAGAAAGGTTTCCTGCGCCAAATCATCTGCCAAGGCGTGATCATTTCGGCACAGGCGACGCAATTGCGCGCGCACGTGGCTCTGATGCCTGCGGACCAGCTGATTAAACGCCTGCCGGTCTTCATGCAGCAGGATGCGTTTAATCAGTAGCAGATCAAGGCGTGATTCGACTTCAGGAACCACGCACTGCGCCTGCACGCTGATCGAGCCACCAATTACTGAGATAACCAAGGCCCAGCATGACTGGCAGCAGGCCGAGGCCCCACAGATCTGCAAGCTGCTGCCCTTCATCACTCTGCACTGGCAACACCAGTAAGCTCAGCATCAGACCGATGCCACCACATAATAGAACCAGCCCGCGCCGCCGATCAGCATGGGGTTGGTGCTGCTCGGCCAAAACCGTTAAGGGTAAGTCGACGCCTTTGTCGGCCAGTTGCAGCAAGGTGCGATAACGCGCCTCCGTTTGCTGGCGAACAAAGCGCAGGGCAAGGGCGACCAGGGCAACAGGCGTTGCCAGTACTAAAAGCGGTATCATCATTTCGATGGTCATCTGCAAACACCTACTGTTTTATGCGGGGCTATTTGGATTGTGTGGTAACAGTCGTCACCAGCGGCATCCGGTTACCATAGTATTCAACCAGCGATTCTGCAGCGGGCGGGTCCATATTGGAAAGGGCAATCACCACATCTGCCGTCGCCGGATAAATACGTAAAGCGCCGTTCATGCCCTCTGCACCGCCGACATGGCCGAAGTGACGGGTGGTGCCTTCACCACCCAGTTGGAAACCAAAGCCGTACAAACCACTGGGAGTCTGACTGCGGGTCGCGTCTGCCAGTGTTTTTTCTGATATCAATTTCCCGCTGAGCAAGGCCTGCGCAAAAAGTTGCAGATCGCCGGTGGTCGAATAGCCGCCACCTGCGGCAGTGCCGCGCCACGGCAAAGTATCGCGATTGTCCACCAAGCCTTTTTCTGTGTGCATATAGCCGACCGATAGCTGTGCGCGCACCTGATCTTCCGGTTCTGCGCCAGTGGCGCGCATGCCGGCCGGTTTGAAGATATGGTCGTGGACATAGGTGTGGTAAGACTGACCGGTGCGCCGTTCAATCACAGCACCAAGCAGCACGTAACCGTAGTTGGAATACGCCTCACGACTGCCGGGGGTAAACTCTGACGCGCGGTGTCCAAACAACCGGACATAATCAGCGTGCTCACGGGTTTTTAGTCTTTGTTGCTGATATTCATCAGTAAAAATGTCGCCCGTGCCGCCGGTATGGGTCAGCAAGTGCCGCACCGTGGTTTGTTGGGCAAGTGTTTTGTTAGGATAATCAGGCAAATAAGTGACCAACGGCGCATCAAGGCGCAACTGACCGCGCTCCACTAATTGCAGCACGGCAATCGCCGTGAACATTTTGTACATAGAGCCGAGCCGGAATTGCGTATTGGCGGTATTTTTATGTGCCGGGTCGCGACGGGCGTCACCAAAATGCTGCTGCAGACGGATGTCGCCGCCACGAGCGACCAAAAGGTTGCCGGCGAATTGTTCCTCTGCCAGCAGCTTCTGCGCTTTGCTTTGCAGCCGCTGTTGCGCAGCGTGCTCGGACAACCTTGTAGGCATCAAATCCGTGGGCACAATTGCCATCGGCTTTAGGCTGACCGATTTAACCCGCGTTGAGTTGTTGTCATCCAGCTGCAGCGTCATGCTGCCGACCCGGTCGCCATCTTGTTCGCGAATAATCACCGTGACTTGTCCGGCATTGTCCTGTGTTACACGCAACGCCTCAAAGCCGCCCGTCATCTGCCGGAAAGCCAGTTCACGCTCCAGTTGCATATCGGGTTCATGTGCTGTTTTGAACGCTTGTAAGTTGGCTGCATCGCCGGTGTTAAAAGCCTGCAGCCGCTGTTTGGCCAGTTGTGCCGCCGGCGTCTGTGGCCAGCTGATTTCAGCCCAAGCCGTCGCAGTAGCGAAGGCCGCACAAAGCAAAGTCAGCCGGGAAATTTTCTTGTTGAAAAAATGCATGTTTTATCTCCGTCCAGTCCAATACTGGTTGCAAAGACTCTGATGCAAAGGGATGTGGTTTTAGATTCAACGCCCTGAAATTTTTTTTTCAGGGCGTCGGCGGGCTGAATAAGTTGGCTGCACGGTGCGGGTACATTCCGCCGGATCTGGTGTTAGCTGAGGTTGATGAGCAGCGCGCTGACGTACGCCACCATGGCGAGCAGAAAACCCCGAAAGGGCACACTAAACCAATAACGTCTGGCGAGAAACACATATCCGCTGAGAGTTGCCAGGCCAAGCAGGAGCAAGAACGCCGACTGGAACAGCAAGGCGCTATGCAGCAGCGCAAGGTACCCATAAACAGCGCCAAATAATAAGGCGCCCAGACTGTGACTGGCATTAAAGCCAAGCCAGGCGGCCCACATAGTGGTTTCTCGCGTGATCACAAGCGATGTGTGCTCAAGCTGTGTTTTGATTGCCATATCGCTGGGATGCAGCTTACGACCGGCAAAAGTATAAAAAAGATGGACAGCGCCTAACACAAAGGCAATCAATGCGCTGCTTCCGATGAGCATTGACGTCAGGAAGTTCATCGTGGCTCCAATTGGCAAAAGGCTGGTGAAAAACCGCCGGATGGTTGTTACCTATAGCGCAGCAGGTACTCTGCAGCTCGTGAGCTGCGAGCCCGCTACGCCGTGACACGAATCGGCTCTGCAACCGCGTTGCCGGCCAGCACAGGCTGAATTTACTTCGGGGTAAACTTCACTTCAATCTGCTGGTAGTACAACGTGGTTTTACCTTCGAAACCAGAATCAGTGCCGACAAATAACCAAATTGAACCCTGTGCATCGGTGGTCAAATCAAGGGCTTTTTCGGTGTTTTTTAACGTCTTGGTCCGGTAAACAGTGTTATCACATTTACCTGCCTCTGTCGCAATATTCCCTTGTACTTTGGCCTGAGTCCCGTCTTCCGACTGATCACCTTTTGGTACGTTGAGGGTGAAACCTTCCTGTTGTGGTTCTTTGTCGGCATAACCAAACTTTAACCAGACTGACTCACCGGGTGACCCACCAATGCCAACGCCGACACAATCTTTACTGGCCGGACTGAGGAAGGTGACCTTCAGTTCGACCCGGTATCGACTGGACGGCGAGAGCCCGCTGATTTTGCGTTTTAAGAACATAAAGAGGTCTGCGCTGCGGTTGTGGCCACTGAGCATAAATCCGCTACACTCAAAGCCTGCAGGTAAGTTGCGCAGGCCGCTTTCCAATTCGTAGAGCGGGGCGTGTTTTATCAGATAATCACTAAAGCCTGCTGTCCAGTTTTGGCTGCCATGGCGGAAATCAAAACTAAGCACGTCAGCGTAATTTCCAGTATTTATGTCGTGATCACATCCAGTCAGCAACAAGGTCGAGCAAAAGGGCAATGGCAGCCAGCGTGTCAATTTCATCGCGGTATCTCCCGGGCAGTGAAAGGAATTTTTAGCCTATGAAATACCGTGCAGGGCAACTGTAACCTTGTGTCAATACACTGTGATTTTTCAGTTGGAATTGTGAAGTTCGCAGATACTCCTAGCTACTCCGAG
>JAIXSW010000228.1 GCA_027484495.1 Gammaproteobacteria bacterium | reverse complement strand
GACTCGCGGTGTGCGACACCCGGAGTGCGACTCCCGGAGTGTTTCGCTGCGCTCTAAACACCCTACCAGTATCAAAATGAACCTGTGTAGGGTGCAATCAGCGCAGCGCATTGCACCGCACGCTGTTACAGCTGCACCTGTGACTGCCGCCGCACTTGCAGCTTATCGTCGATCAGACTTACACCCGGGGTGTTCCACACGGTCTGCACCAGCAAATGATGGTCTGGCAAGCTGTGTACGTAGCCGCTCAGCGTTACTTTGTCTTTCACGATGTCGAGCGTCACCGCAGATGTATCGATATCTCCCTGGCGCTTAAACGCAGCCTGCAAACTAGCCAGAATATCGGCGCTGGTCGGGCTTTGTGACAGTTCAATCTGATTGGTCACACCGCGCACGCCCATCAGATAACGCACCGAATCAAAAGCGACCTGCCGCAGAAACTGCCACGGCACTTTGCCGTACAAAGTCACCCAGCCTTTTTCGACTTTCAGTGTCAGCTGATGCAACGCCTGGTGATGTGACCATTGCAAAATCGATTCGATACGTTTGGCCAGATCGACGTCAGATCTGTGGTCCAGCTCGGGCAGACACACCTCCAGCTCGACCACTAAAGCCCGGACGCCAGCCACCCGTAACGCGGCGCGCTCCGCATTGGCTTTCTCTGCCAGCGACGCCACAGTGCCGGTCAGCACCACTACATCACCCTGCACATTGACCCGGATATCACTGGCATTCACTGACGCTTCCCAGCTCAGTTCATCCAGTACTTTTTGTTGTAATTCGATTGAAAAAATCATCAGCGCAACTCCATTGGTCGGAGCTTCAGCATGACAGTCTGGTTTGCGGATAACCGTGCGCTAAGCAGCACAGCCATAGCAATCAGACTAAGGCACAGCTCTGTTCGGCGCCGCACGGACAGCCCGTCTCGGATCCGTCAGGCTCTGTGTGACGGAATAGCGCAGACCTGCAACTGCCACTGGAACAAGGAAGTCCCAACCCAGCGCTACCAACTCAGTGAGCGACACAGAGTGAGCTACGCAGAACGCAGTCAGAACGCAGGTAGCTGTCTGCAAAAGGCGTCTTTTCGATAGCTCGCGTGAAACGCTGAACCGCAGCGCTGGCTTAAAACACCAGCTCGGCCCACAAAGCCAGATGGTCGGAATTTCGCGTCGGTGGGCCATCGGCGAGAATGCCGGCGGCTGGCACTTTGAATTGATCGCCACGCAGCAGGATAAAATCGAGCCGCACGGCGTCGGCTGCGCTGCCGCGCCACGGGATAAAACTGTAACCGGGGCCTTGTGGCTTGGCGGTCAGCTCAAGTGCGTCCTGATACTGCGGCAATAAGGTTTTGATTTGCGCCAGCAGGCCATCGCCAGCGGCCGGATTAAAATCACCCATGACTATCACCGGCGCGCCCGAGTTTTGTTGCGAGTAGCTTTGTTGCCAGTGGCGGATTTTGCTGGCAATCAGCTTAATGGATTCGCGTCTTGCCTCAGCACCTTGATGGTCCAGATGCAGGTTTAACACGCGCAGCGCTTTGCCGCTGTGTTTATCCTCAAGCAAAGCCCAGCTGCAAATACGTGGCAAGGCGGCATCCCAGCCGGCTTTTCCTATTAATTCATCGCCGATTTGCTCAGTACCCGTTGAGGCGATATCAGGGGCCCAACTCGGGTGAAACCAAAAAGTGCCGCTGTCTTTGAGCACAAAACGGCTGCTGCGGATCAGCAAAGGGCTGAATTCGCCGGCATTTTTGCCATCATCGCGGCCAACGCCAATGCGCTGAAAGCCCGGCATCGCACTCTCAATCCGCACCAGCTGATGCAACATCACTTCCTGCAGGCCAACAATATCCGGCTGTTGTTGCTGCAACTGCCGGATCACGTTGCCGGCACGATGCGGCCAGGCGAGTTCAGCATCATTTGGTGTGTCGAGGCGGATATTCCAGCTGACGGCCTTGATCGGCTCGGCAATGGCCGCTGACGCCGCCAATAACAACACCGCCAAGGTAAACAAACTGCCTAAACGTCCTTGCTGCATCCGCCGCCTCCAAGCCAAAGTTACAGTTAAAACCGAAAATCAGAATTCAAACACCAGGTCACCGCCTTGCATCAGCTGACGATAATCGACGCTGATCGGCAGTTCAACCCCGTTCAGAGTCCAGCGCTTCACAGGTTTAAGCCGGTCGCCACGCGCCAGAATTCGCAGCTGTTTGCCATTATCCAGCTGTAGTGAGACGGATTGAAATTGCGGCGTGCCGCGCACATAACCGGCATCGACCGGATTCACCGGGTAAAAACCAAGGCTGCTCAGCACATACCAGGCCGACATCTGGCCCAAATCATCGTTACCGGCCAGACCATCCGGTTTGGCGTGGTACATGGTGTCGCGGATGTGGCGGATGCGCGCTTCGCCTTTGGCCGGCGCGCCTGCCAACGCATACAGATAAGGCACATGATGCACCGGCTCGTTGCCATGTGCGTACTGACCAATGAGGCCGGTGATATCCGGTGACACATCGCCTTCCATATGAGAACTCATGTCAAACATTTGGTCGAGCCGGGCGACAAAAGCCTGCTCGCCGCCATAACGCTGGATCATCGCGTCAACCTGATGCGGGACAAAAAAGCTGTACTGCCAGGCATTGGCTTCGGTGTAGTCGGTGGTGCGATGCGCGACATAAATCGGGTTAAACGGGCTGACCCATTCGCCTTTGGCGGTTTTGCCACGCATAAAACCGGTTGATTTATCAAACAGTTGCTGCCACGCCGCGGCTCTTTGGTTGAATTCAGCCGCAGTGTTCGCATCACCGGCGGCTGTGGCTAAACGGGCAATCGCATGGTCATCAAAAGCATATTCCAGCGTTTTTGATACCGCTTCAACGTCTAAATCGGACGGCACGTAACCATATTTGCCAAATAAATCGATACCAAAACGGGGCTGACGCGCCGAGGCCAACGAGGCATCCAGTAACTGTTTGGCGCTTAACGTGGTCAAGCCTTTAAAATAGGCGTCGGCAAGCACCGGCACTGCGTGATAACCAATCATCACATCGGTTTCATTCGACATTAAATCCCAGGTCGGCAGCAGGCCTTGTTCCTGATAAAACCCATACAGCGAATGCATCATGCCATCGACCCGGCCCGGATCTGTGATGGTCAGAAGCGGATGCAAACCACGGAACGTATCCCACAGCGAAAACAGCGTATAACGAGGCTGCTGCGGATCTTGCTGGTGCACAGCCTGATTTGCTTGGTGCACAGCGCCATCAGCACCAAAATAACGGCCATCAACATCACTGAATAACTGCGGCGCTAAATAGCTGTGATAGAGCGCGGTATAGAACTTGGTTTTATTGGTTTCGTTGACGGCATCTGCTGTGGCTGGCGCTGTGCCGGCAGTAGCAGCTTCACCAACATCAACCTGAAAGCGGCCGAGCTGTGCCTGCCATTTAGCAGCCGCTTGTTGTTTGACCGCGGCAAAATCCAGTACCGGCAGTTCAGCGGCCAGGTTTTTCTGTGCGCCTGCAATACTGACGTAAGACAGCGCCACAGCCACTTCCAGCGGCTTTTGCCGTAAGTCACCGAAATTAAGCACCGCCGCGGCTTTTTCGCTTTGCAGCAAAGTGCCCTTTACGGCAACCCCATCCTGATACAGCTGCGCCTGAAACGGCTGGTTAAAACGCGCGACAAAATACAGCGGCTGCAGCTTGGCCCAGCCGGTTGAGAAGCGATACCCCACCAGTGTCTGCGCGTCAACCTGCCGGATAAAACCCATCACCGCTTTGTCGTAATTCTGCGCGTAACCCAAATCGACTAACAGCTGGGCCGCCTCAGCCTGGCTGAATTGATAGCGATGCACACCAACCCGCTCTGTGGTGGTCAGTTCCGCGCTGATGCCCTGTTCTTTGAGCTGGACCGCATAATAACCGGGACGGGCCTGTTCATCGGCATGGCTGTAAGTCGCCACTGGCCGACCGGCAGGGCTTTTCAGTGCAGCCGCATAATCACCATGAAACGGCAATACTAAAATATCCAGTAAATCGCCGACACCGGTGCCGGACAAATGGGTGTGACTGAACCCCAGCAGCTCACTGTCGGAATAGTGATAACCCGAGGTCCAGTCCCAGCCTTTGGATTTATTGTCCGGGCTCAACTGCACCATGCCAAACGGCACGACAGCCCCCGGAAAGGTATGGCCATGACCGCCGGTGGCGATAAAGGGATCGACATACTGGAGTACGTCTGGCAGCACATCGGCGGCAGGCTTGGCTGCGCCCGGAGCTGCCTTTTCGGCTGGCAAAGAGCAAGCGTTCAGCGTCAGCGCTACGGCAAAGCCGAGCGCTGTTGATGATATTTTCAACATATAGATTAGTCCTTCAGGGTTTTATACCAGAAGCGGTACAGCCACAGGCTGGTCAACGCAAAGAGTGCAGTTGCCGCCCAAAAGCCAGACCACTGGCGGATCACCAGGCAAATTGGCCACACCACCAGGCAGAGTTGCCAGGCCATGCCGACCAGGATATTCAGCGCATCGCGTCCCGGCGTCTGATCCGGAACAAAACCCGGATCTGCTGCCTGCACTTTGGCTGCGATCGGCCCCCACACACCCCAGGGCCGTACTTGTTTGTAGAACTGGCAGAGCACCGCGTCCGGCTCAGGTTTGGTCAGCAAAGTACCAGCGACCGATCCCACCAGCCCCGCCACTAACAGATAGGGAAAAGCCTGCAGTGGTGGTAGCTGCGGGAACAATAGCGGCAGCGCCAGCGAGGCAATCAGGCCGGTCAGCATGCCGGCGGCATAACCCCAGGCGTTAAAGCGCCACCAGTGCCATTTCAGTAAATTGGCAGCAGCATAACCGCCAAACAAGGCACCAAAAATCCACTGCATAATGTCGTTGATGCTATTGAGCATCAGGCCGAGCAACGTACCGACCACCACCAGCGCCACTGCGACATAACGGCTCAGGCTGACATAAAACTGCTCAGATCTATTGGGGTTGATGAATTTACGGTAGACATCGTGCACCAGATACACCGGCGCGGCATTCAGTGACGCTGAGAACGTCGACATAAAGGCCGCCAGCAAACCGGCGATCAACAGCCCGGCCAGACCTGCCGGCACAAAACGTTCAATCGCCACCGGCAACAGCCGTTCAAAGTCAAAATTGCTGCCGGCTGCGGCAATTTCCGGGCGCAAATACACCAGCGCCAGCACGGCAAAACCGGCCACCATCAGATAACGCGGGATAAACATCACCAGCGACACTACAGCGCTCATTTTGGCCGCTTCACTGGGGGATTTCGCCGCCAGAATACGTTGCATATCGTAGTTCGGCACCGGGCCGGCCATGCTGAACAACACGCCTTTACACAACATCAGCATGATCATGATGCCAAACAGCTGCATGCCGTCTTTTTCAATCTGCGCTGCTGCCGCCGGCAATTGTGCCGACCAGTCCAAATCTAAATTCCAGCCAAACCATAAGGAATCCCAGCCGGCCGGGATCACCGCAGCCAATTGTTCCGGGCTGACCTGCTGCATCGCGATGACGCCTACCGCCACAGCGGCCAGTGTCATCAATGCAAACTGCAACAACTCGGTCATCACCACGCCGTACATGCCGCCTTTAATCACATAGAGCGTGGTCAGGGCAAAAATAATCAGCGCATAAGTGTCTGACGATAAATCCCACGGCAGGAATACCGCAGCGAATTTACCGATGCCCTGAAAGCCATAAGCGACAAAACCTACAGCACTGACCACAGCAAATAACACCACCACGCCCTGGCACCATAAAATGCCCGGGCCGTCGCCAAAACGGCTTTTCAGCCAGTCGGCACCCGTTAACGCGTTGGAGCGGCGCAACCAGGCCGACAGATACACCATCAGGAACACCTGATTAAAGATCGGCCAGACCCAAGGCAACCAGGCGCTTTTCAGGCCATACAGAAAACAGACCGTGACCAGCCACATAGTGCCGGCGATATCAAACATGCCGGACGCGTTGGAAATGCCCAGCAGCCACCAGGGCATGGTTTTGCCGGCGAGGAAGTATTCCTGCAAATTGGCACCGGCGCGGCGTGACACCCACAGGCCCAGCCACAAAGTGCCAAGCAGGTAAGCGACAATGACGCCGCCATCAAGCCAGCCCAGTTGCATTGCGGTTTGTCCGTTATCCATCAATGTGTTCCTGTTGTTTCCGCTGCTTGGTCAGCGCCTGTTCCGGTGCCTGAATCGGCAGCTGCATCGCCTAGAGTGTCAGCAATCGAATAGCAGCTTAGTGAAGCCATCAGCTGCTGACACTGTGCCTCGGTACGCCCGGCGACTTCCAGCATCACGCTGCGCGGTTGCCCCGGCAACAGATCAAAAAAGTTATCGGAGAAATTCCACACCAAAGCCGGTTCATCCGCCAGCGCGACCGACAGCCAGAGCTGGCGCAACAGCATTTTGCTGTGCAGCGTAAGTTGCAGCTGGTTGCCATGCCGCTGCCAATGCAGCTCTGGCGCACAGACCGGTAATTGCTGCGCCAGTGGCGGCACAAAATACCACAGCTGTTCGGCCAGTAACTGTTGTTCTGCGCCCTCCAGCCCACTCGGCTGGCAACTCAATAATCGCGCCTGCAGCACAGACCGCGCTGGTGCTGCGACCGGCGGCTGACCCTGCCAGATCGTTGCACTGCTAAGCGGCTGCACCTGCAGCTGTTGTTGTTGATGCCAAAGTACCTGACCAGCAAAATCCAGCAGCTGAAGCTGCAGGGTCGCAGCAAGCGGCAACCGGCTGTCTGAGACTAACTGCAGTTGCAGGCTGCCTGCATCATCGACCGCACTGTCTGATGCACTAAAAACCAGCAACTGCGGTGCAAAGGAGCGTTTCGCCTGATAATGCAGTGCTTTCCATTGACCAAAATAATCGATACCAGACCAGCTTGCTGCCGGCCAGGTGTCGTTTAACTGCCAGTACAAAGTGCCCATACAAAACGGCATGGCTTTGCGATGCGCTTCAAAGGCCTGGCGCATGCCCTGCGCCTGTTGCACCTGGCTTAAATAAGTCAACGCTTTAAAGTCAGCCGGTGGTGCATATTCACCTTGCATATAACTGCGAATGAGCTGATTGCCGCGCGGATGTTTCTGATGCACTTTAAAGGCGTCGGCCTGTAAATCCCAGTCGGCAGGTGCAAGGAACCGCTCGAAACTCTGCGGTAACGGGAACGACTGAAAACCATATTCGGTCATAAAACGCGGCACGCGGCGGGCAAATTCGCTAAACGGCGCTTCGCCATGCCAGACGCCCCAATAATGCTGATTGCCAATATGGTCGGCATTATCTTCCCAAAAGCCCTGCGGGCTAGAGCGAAGATAAAAGCTCGTTGGATCAAGCTGTTGCATTAACTGCGGCAACAACTCGCCAAACAAACGATGATAGTCCTGCTTCAGTTGCTGCCACTGCAAGTCGCTGTAGCCAAACTTGGCCGGCCAGTCCCACCAGCTAATGGCCATATCCACTTCATTGTTGCCACACCAGAGCGCGACAGACGGATGACGGCGCAGACGGCGGATATTGGCGCGGGCTTCGCGCTCAACATTAGCGAGAAATTCCTCAGTGGCCGGATATAAACTGCAAGCGAACATAAAGTCCTGCCAAATCAGAATGCCGTGCTGGTCGGCCAGCTGATAAAAATACTCATCCTGATAATAACCACCGCCCCAGACCCGCAGCATATTCATGCCGGCTGCCGTGACGGCAGCAAATTCAGCGTCGAGCCGTGCTTTGCTTATCCGGGCCGGAAAAGCATCGGCCGGAATATAGTTGGCACCTTTGCAAAACACCGGCACGCCGTTCACTTTGAGGTAAAAACACACCCCATCAGCATCAGGTTCGTTGATCACTTCAATCTGGCGGATGCCGACCGGCAAATCCTGCTGGGCAACAGCGACGCCACCGACTTGCAGCCGCAGCACAAAAGGATATAAAAATGCCTCGCCAAAACCGGCCGGCCACCACAGCTGCGGATTGTCGACCTGCACTTTAAATTGCAGCGTCTGGCTGCCGGCTTTAGGCGTGACCGCAACGATGTGGCGCCAGTGCAGCAAGTCACAAGTCAATTCAAGCTGCAGCTCTGCCAGTTGCAGCTCAGCAGCAGTAGTCAGATCAACATCAGCTTCAATCAGAAGCTCTGCCGCAACATCGCTGACTGACAACACTGTGGCATGGCTATCGATAATCTTGCCAAGCGGCACACATTGCAAACTGATCGGCCGCCAGATCCCGCTGGAGACAAAGCGCGGGCCCCAGTCCCAGCCAAAATGACAAGGCGCTTTGCGCACAAATACCGACAACTTGTCGTCCGATTTATCGTTCTCGGCCGGATAAATCAGTCCGGCGGCCTGTTGCAATGGCCTGGCGCGCAGAATGGGTGAGCGAAAAGTCAGTTCCAGCTGATTGCTGCCGACCCGCAATGCGCCAGCCAGCGCAAACGACCAGGGCACAAACATATTGTCCGTCTTACCGAGCAACACGCCGTTTAAGCGCACCTCACAGAAAGTATCCAGGCCGTCGGCCTGCAAAAACCATTGGCCCTGCGCCAGATCTGCTGCGCTCAGGTCAAACTGACACTGATACAGCCAATCACTGAGTTCAATATCCTGCAACTGGGTTTCATTGGCGCCAAAAAACGGATCCGCAATAGCGCCGGCGGCCAGCAGATCGGTAAAGTTACAGCCCGGCACTGTCGCCGCAATCGCATCTTGGATGCGCAAAAATGGCGTCGCTGCGGTGGGCAACTGGCGCAATTGCCAGTCGGTCAACGCTCGTTCTGAACAGGCTGCAGACATAACAAGGGCAGAGGCTGGCGCTGGCGCGACAGCAGAAGTGTTTATATTCAAACGATAATCCTCAGAAAAAAATCAGCCTGGCTGGCAACTCAATGGGCTACTTAACGGGCTACTCAATGGGCAACTGAGTTGCGTGAACACAGCCTGTAACAAATCGGCCTGAAGCCTGCCCTGTCGCTGGACTGCAGAATGCAGGTGAAAGGAATAAGCGCTGCCCTCCGGCAACTGCGCGCGGATCGCGCCGATATTGCCGGCATTGACACCACCGCCAATCACCAGCTCAGGTCCGCCAGCGGCCAGAAATGCCTGCAACTGCGGGATGCCGTGGCTGGCCGGTAACTGGCTGTGCCAGGGCGTACCGGCGCTCAACACCCGCGCGATCCCTAGCCGGCTCAGTTGTAACCAGCTCAATGCCGGATCTGCGCTGGCATCAATGGCGCGGTGAAACGCCACTGTCAGCCCCAGCACCGCAGCAAATTCCACCAACTCGGCGACAGCACTGTGCTGCAGCTTATATTCAGCGGTTAACAGACCAAGCACGACACTGTCAGCGCCGGCTGCTGCCAGCTGTGCCATGTCATGGCGCAGTATCGCAATCTCGGCCGCGTCATAACAAAAATCGCCACCGCGCGGCCGCAGCATGGCCACCAGCCCGGGGCCGTCGCCCCAATGCTGACGGGCCAGTGCGACCTCTGCCGGGCTTGGTGTCAGGCCCGACAGATCCATCCGGCTGCACAGCTCCAGCCGCGCCACGCCAAACTCGCGCGCCAGGCTGACATTGGCCGCCAGGTTGGTTTCCGTTTGCAGGCATAATTCCAGTGCAATCATGGTTTCACTCCCTGTGCTGCCAAATCAGCTGCTGCCGACTCAGGTGCAGCCGCATCAGTCAGCGCGATCTGACCCAGCCTGAACTGCAACTTCGCCGGTCTGCCAGCTTGCAGCGCCAGACTGATGCGTTGTAATTGCTGGCCTTTGAGCGCAGAAATATCAATGGCTTGCGCCTGCCATTGCTGTGCTTGTCTTTGCTGCGCCGTCTTTTGTTGTGCAGGTGCCACATTGCCAAGCGGAAAACGATGAACCCCCTGATCCGTTTGCAGCAGCAGCTCGACCGCCCCCGGCGCATCGGTTT
>JAIXSW010000392.1 GCA_027484495.1 Gammaproteobacteria bacterium | reverse complement strand
TGGCCAGCATTGATCGCTTTATTCGCCTCAATCCTAACCATCCGGACCTTGATTACGTGTATTACATGCGCGGCGTCAGCAATTTGCAGTCCGATCAGAACTCATTTCAGGAATTTTTTGGCATTGACCGGGCTGACCGTGATATCGCCAGTACGAAACAGGCGTTTGACGATTTTAAAATCCTGACCAGTACTTATCCGAACAGTAAATATGCTGCAGCTGCCAAAACGCAGATGATTGTGATCAAAGAAAAACTGGTCCGCCATGAATTACTGATCGCTGATTATTATAGCCGCCGGGGCGCACATTTAGCCGCGGCGAACCGTGCACGTTTCGTGCTGGAAACTTATCGCGATTCTCCGTTGGTGCCGCAAGCGTTAGCACTGATGGTGAAAAGTTATGACGAGTTAGGTCTGACCAAACTGCGCGACGATGCCAAAGCCGTGTTGCAGCTGAACTTCCCAGACCAGCAAAGCTAAATACGCTTCTTGTTGAAAAAGGCCACTGATGTGGCCTTTTTACTTTGCAGCGAAGAAAAAAACCTCAGAGTGCTTCCAGCGCGTCGCTGAGTTTATTCACGCCAATCACCTGCATGCCTTCCAACGGTTCTTTTGGTACATTACTGTGTGGCACTATGGCGCGACGAAAACCATGTTTGGCGGCTTCACGCAGGCGTTCCTGACCACTGGGCACGGGGCGGATCTCACCGGATAAGCCCACTTCCCCAAACACCACCAAATCCATTGGCAATGGCTTATTGCGAAAACTCGATACCAGTGCCAGCAATGTGGCGAGATCGGCACCAGTCTCACCGACGCGGACCCCACCAACTACGTTGACAAAAACATCTTGGTCAGCCATCTGAATACCGGCATGGCGGTGCATCACTGCCAGTAACATCGACAGCCGGTTTTGCTCCATCCCGACCGCCACCCGGCGCGGATTATTCAGCGGGGAATAGTCTACGAGGCCCTGAATTTCGACCAACAGCGGTCTGGTACCTTCCCACAACACCATCACCAGCGAACCCGGTGCTTCTTCTTTGCCACGGCTTAGAAAAATCGCCGACGGATTTTTCACTTCTTTCATGCCCTGGCCGGTCATCGCAAACACGCCCAGTTCATTGACCGCACCAAAACGGTTTTTGTTGCCACGCAGCGTGCGATAGCGACTGTCACTGTCGCCATCAAACATCACGGAGCAATCGATACAATGCTCCAGCACTTTCGGACCTGCTAAAGATCCATCTTTGGTGACATGCCCCACCATAATGACGGCGATTTGATGCTGTTTGGCAAAACGCGTCAGGTACGCGGCACTTTCACGCACTTGCGACACACTGCCGGGCGCCGACTGAATATCAGCCATTTGCATCACCTGAATCGAATCGATGACGATAATCCTTGGTTTTTCCTGCAGTGCCAGCTCACAAATGGTCTCGACCTGCGTTTCAGCCAGCATTTTTAATTGGTTGGTCGGCAGTCCCAACCGGTTCGCCCGCATCGCAACCTGCTGCAATGATTCTTCCCCGGTGACATAGAGCGCAGGCCCGGTTGATGCGAGATAACACATGATCTGTAGCAATAAAGTACTTTTACCGGCACCGGGGTGACCGCCAATCAAAATAGCGGATCCAGGTACGATACCGCCGCCTAGCACCCGATCAAACTCGGCAAAACCAGAGCTGAAGCGCGGCACTTCCTGCAAATCGACCTGATCAAGCCGGATCACTTTAGCGACCGTTGCACCGGCATAACCACCACTGCCGCCGCGGCTGCCTTTAGCTGGCGCCGTCATTCTTACTTCACTGATGGTGTTCCAGGCTCCACACTCTGTACACTGGCCTTGCCAGCGTACAAAATCGGCACCACATTCGTTACAGACATAAGCAGTCTTTGTTTTTGCCATCTTTGGCCTCAAAGTGATTGATAGGCATAATAATTGCTTTTATTGTATCGATATTAACACAGACCGTCTCAGTCAGACGGCACCACAGGGCAGAATGACAACACAGGATCTCCTCCCTTATCAGGGCATCATTGAACGGTTAAAACCCTTGCTGAACTCCAATGAGTTCAGCGAGGTGTTCACCATTTTGACGCAGGAGATCCCCAAGCCGAAACAGTTCCTGTTAAAAATGGAGCTGAAACGGCTCGGTCAGCCCTGTAATTACTACATAGATTTACGTGGTCGGGTCGACGGCGAAGTACACCCATACGACCATGCCGGCAAAACCCATTACATGGACGACACTGCAGTCAAAGCCTTTGAGCGCGGCATCAAACGCTATGGACAGTACACGCTGGGGCTTTACGAAGAAGTGATGAACACCGATAACAATTACCGGGTTCGTCATAAACAGGAAACAGAACAACGGATACAAGCCGTGATCGCCGGCGATCCACTGCTCAAACAAGAACCCGTGCAGGAGACTGAACAGGAACAGGACAAAGGCGGCCCCCGCATTGTGCAGTTCGCCAGTTATTGCAGCCGAGGTGAAGAGCGGATGAACTTCACTATCGATATTGAAGTGGAACTCGACAACAACGAAAAGTTTCAGGCCAGCACAGTGGATTTGTCGGTCTCAGGCAGCAAACTAAAAATCCCTGGTAGTCGCCGCATGCAAAGTGGGCAGAAAATTGCCATCCATTTCACGGGTTTAGAGCAAGAATTTGCCTTAGGCCTGTCGCATGGCATCCCATATCAGGTCATTGACAGCGAAGTGATCGAGCGGACCCAATATGTGCGGGTGAAGCGGTTGCCACTCGCCGATGAACGTGGGTTTACCGAATTTCTGAAGCAGTTTATTCATGGCAATAAACGCCGCTACAAGGTCAATCTGGACAACACACTGGATGCGGTGATCGTCAAAGGTTATGAGCAGTTCTATTTGCCTCGCATCGCATCTTTGCCGGTGTTTCTCGCCGTCAGAGATGGTTTGCCAGTGCCTGTGTGTGCACTGACCACAGAAAATAACCGGCAGCACGTGCAGTATTTTCAGGACGAACGGCAACAATCGGTACTGATGCAAGTTCTGGCTGGTAAACGGCTGAAATGCTGCTTACAAAAAGCACCGGCTGAACGTTCAACCGTGTTGTATTGCTTCACCCATGCCTCCAAAGGCAAGCTGTATTTTTACTCAGCGACTGCAGACGAGCTGGCCCAGCAACCACATTTACAAAACGTATTTTTTGGCTTTGGCGCGCAGAAACCCAGCTGGCGGATCTTTCATCTGGTCGTGCACCGCACCCACCCGCAAGATGCACATATTCTGCTGTCTCTGCCGGATACAGCCGATCAGGACATTCAGAAACTCAATCAGCCGCCGTCACCGCAAGTGCAGCAACTGATCCAGGAGTTTCGTTATGTCGCGGCACTGACTGAAATCAACCACAACGAAAGTAATCTGTTATATCAACAAATTAGTTTTGATGAAAACTTACTCAGTCAGCTGAAAGTTTTTGGCCATCCGAAATTGGATGACCTGCCACCGCTGGAATCGGTAGCAGTGCAATATGTCAATTTGCGCGCGGAAGGACGCTTTTTATATAAAACCCGTGTGATGCTGAAAATCAATAAAGAGCAATTCATTGACGCCCACACCCGCGATTTTTCATCACGCGGCTTACAAATAGAGTCACATGAACAAGTGGCATATCAAAAAGGCGACAAGATCCAGCTGTCGTTGCCAGACATGCAGAAAATATCCAGTAAATATGGTCTGCAAGAGCTCGACTACGAAGTCATGGCTGTCAGTAAAAACCAGCTGATTATGAATCTGCGGATCATTGAACAGGATTTACCGCATCAGGGCCGGCTGTTTTTTGAACAACTGATCAAAAACAACAGAGCTAAACTGACACTGGCGGAAGAAATGCCAAAATTTGCTGGTCTCGGGCAGGCACTACGCAATATGTATGTGAAGGCACTGAACAGCTTTCCGTTTTTTATGCACCGGCATGGTATTCGTTATGACTTAAATGTGCTTGGACAAGGTGCAGAGCCAAATAACTTGCATCGTCTGCTCGGTGTATTTGCTGATGATAAGACCAAGCCTAACCTGCAACCGTTGCTGAAAAACAGCGCGACGAATCTGCATTTTGCCAATCAGCTCAAAGGCATGAAACGGCAGGACCCACCGCGCACCTACGAAGTGTTTATCCGCTACCGGCAGAATCAACAAAAGTTTGAACAGAGTTTTGTCACCGAATTCGATTTTGACCTGAAAACCACGCAGGCCAAACATTATTTTATTCAGGATGCACTCGCCAACGATTTATTGTTTTGTTTCCGCATCCATTTATCACGTACCGGCCGGCCAGACACCGAGCATATCAATAAAGAGCTGAGCTACATCAGCGTATATGCCATTCATAAGGCCAAGGTTTTGGAAGAAGAATTATGGAGTGTGGTCGGCGTTGGTGATGTGATTGATATCAGCGATGAGATCCTGCTGCGTTACAGCATCACTCCGGAACAAATCCAGCAACAACAGCAAAAACGCCGGGCTTTCGTGCAACAACAGGAACAGCAAAGCTGATCCGATTTTTTTGCACGGCCTGCGCAGATCATTCCGGCATTTTTAACCAATCTGCCAGATCCTGAAAATGTCCGGTTCTGGCCTGTGCCGCTGTTAACATCGATATATGGTCATAGTCCAGCGCATCGCCCTGCTTTTTTCCCAATAACCGGTACCGAGCTTGTTGCAGGCCGGATTCCTGCATCAGCAGTTTGACGTCTGTCGCATGACCGAGCACGCGATCATTCACTGCAGCGAAAAACCAGGTTGGCGGCCATTGCAGTTGCTGCGCAGCAGCGCTGTAGTCAAAGGAATCGGTCGGATCAATAAAATGGGGATGATTAATCCAATGAATGGTGTCGCGTAAAAACTGCATCGGTTCATCGTCCGAACCCAATCTCCATTGTTTCGCGGGCAGATAGCCACGCC
>JAIXSW010000418.1 GCA_027484495.1 Gammaproteobacteria bacterium | reverse complement strand
CTTTACCGGAGCGCTCCGGGTGAAACTGCATGCCGAGGAAATTGCGCCGGCCAATCACCGCCGCAAACTTGCTGCCGTAGTCGCAGCTGGCGAGCATATAAGGCGAAGGCTGCCCTTGATCACAAAGCAGCGCAAAGCTATGCACAAAGTAGACGTAGTCAGCAGTAGTGATGCCCTGTAGCAGTGGATGCGCGGTGCTTGCTACCTGCAGCGTGTTCCAGCCCATATGTGGCAGACGCAGCCCTTTTGCTTCAAGTGGCGCCACCTCTCCCGGGATCAAGCCGAGACAGGTCACATCGCCTTCGGCGGAGTGTTCGGTCAGCAGCTGCATGCCCAGACAAATGCCGAGCACCGGTTGCGTCAGTTGCTGCAAGGTGCTGCGCAGGCCTTTGGCGTCGATATTCGCCATCGCCTGTTTGGCAGTGCCAACACCCGGAATAATCACCTTTGCCGCGGCGCGGATCACGGCCGGATCGGCACTGATCTGCACCTCGGCACCGAGGCGTTCCAGTGCGCAAAACACTGAAGTGATATTGGCGCAGCCGGTATCGACAATCACCAGCTGCGGTTTATTTGTTTGCTCTGCCATGATTAGAGCACACCTTTACTGCTTGGCAGCGTATCGCCGGATTTCAAAATGGCCTGACCTAAGGCGCGGCCGAAGGCTTTAAACAAACCTTCCACCATGTGGTGTTTATTGCCTGGCGACACCGACAAATGCAGCGTCATCAGCATGGCATCACAGAGACTGCGGAAAAAGTGTTCGACCATTTCCAGATTCAGTTCACCGACTTTGCCTTCGCCAAGTGCAGCATCGAATTTCAGCAGCGGCCGGCCGGATAAATCCAACACGGCTTCAGCGCGGCATTCGTCCATCGGCAGCACAAAACCAAAACGGTTGATGCCGCGTTTGTCGCCAATCGCTTGTTTTAGCGCCTGGCCCAGTGCCAGAGCGGCATCTTCGACACTGTGGTGGTCGTCGATGTGTAAGTCGCCGGTCACGGACAATTGCAGCGAAAAACCGCCATGGGTGGCGATTTGGTCGAGCATATGGTCAAAAAAGCCAATGCCGGTGCTGATTTGATTGCCGCCTTTGCGATCCAAATCGAGCTGCACGCTGATATCGGTTTCACGCGTGGTACGGCGCACTGAACCTACGCGACCGCGGCTTAGCAGCTGGCGGGTGATTTCAGCCCAGCCAAGCGTGGCGCGGTCGTAGCGAAACGATGGTAATCCCATATTTTCCGCCAGCTGCACGTCGGTCAGGCGGTCGCCAATGACATAAGAGCGGGTAAAATCGATGCGGCCTTGTTGCAGATAATCTTTGACTAAACCGAGCTTCGGTTTGCGGCAGCTGCAGTTGTCGCGCTCAAAGTGCGGACAAATCAGCACGTCGTCAAAGCGGATGCCTTGTGACTCTGACAGCTGCATCATCTTGTCATGCGGCGCATCAAAAGTGGGGCGCGGAAAACTGTCGGTGCCAAGGCCATCCTGATTGGTGACCATGACCAGACGGAAACCGGCGTCCTGCAGTTTTAACAAGGCTGGCACCAGCCCTGGCTCGTAGGCCAGCTTTTCTAACGAATCCAGTTGCTTATCAATTGGCGGTTCTTCCACCATAGTGCCGTCACGGTCGATAAATAAAATAGGCTGTCCGGCCATTATTGTTCCCCTGAACTGCGAGTAGTCATTGCTTGTTGTGCGCAAAATGTTTGGATTGCTTGCTCGAGCAGCGCCATTTCTGCCGGGCTGCCAATCGACACCCTGACGACCTGCGGACAACCGAGCCGCTCTAAGCCGAGCTGACTGGATTGGTTGCGAATGAGGATGCCTTGGGCGGCAATGCCCTGCACCCAGGCTGCTGCATCGTCGACACCCAGCAACACATAGTTGGCATTGGAATTAAACACGCGGCGGACCTGCGGCAAGCTGGCGGCAAAACGGCTAAATGCGGTGCGCAGCTCGTTGATGGTTGCTACGCTTTGGCGCATCCGTTGTTGGCCGGTAACAGACAACGCCTGAGTGGCAATGTCGGCAACAGGCGCGGCGATTGGATATGGCGCAATCATTTTTTTCAGCGCACCAATCACATCCGGGCTTGCTAAGGTAAAACCACAGCGCAGACCGGCGAGCGCAAAAGCCTTGGATAAAGTACGCAGGATCACCAGATTCGGATACTGTGCCAATAAATCCACCGTGGACGCATCTGGCACGAATTCGATATAAGCTTCGTCAACGACCACAAAAGCGCTGTCGCGGTAAAACTCTAATAGATCAATGATTTGTTCCCGCGGGATCAAGTCGCCGGTCGGGTTGTTCGGGCTGCAGATAAACACCAGCTTGGTCTGCTGGCTTTGTTTGATCGCGGCTACATCCAACGTCAGCTCTGCAGTTAAAGGCACCACAGTGCGGCCGACCTGATTACTTTGCGCACTGATGGCATACATGCCATAGGTGGGCGGGCAAATGACGATATTGTCGCTGCCGGGTTCACAGAAGCTGCGGATCAACAGCTCAATGCCTTCATCGGCGCCACGGCTGACTAACACTTGCTCTGCTGCGACACCGGCATAGTCGGCGTATGCGGCTATTAATGCCGGTGGCTGACAATCCGGATAGCGGTTAAAACTACCGTTTAATTGATACTCTGGCGCTAACGCGTTTTCGTTGGCATTCAGCCAGACGGAGCCACCAGACATCGACAACCGCGCTGAGGCATAAGGCACCAGTGCTTTGACGCTGTCTCGGGCTAAATTACTGATACTGCTCATTGATTCGCTCACTTACTCACTCTCTTGCGGAATTGGGCTGAATTCGTCCTGCTGTTGCAGCTTTTTGCTCAGGCTTTTCAGCCGCAGCGTTACTGCATTGGCGTGAGCATTCAGGCTCTCTGCGGTCGCCAGCGTGACGATGGCAGGGCCAATCGCCTGCAAGCCTTTGCTGGTCAGCGTCTGGACCGTATAACGCCGGTAAAAATCCAGCAGCGACAAACTGCTGTGATTGCGGCTGTAACCGTAGGTCGGCAGTACATGGTTGGTGCCGCTGGCGTAGTCGCCGGCAGATTCCGGGGTCCAGGGGCCAACAAAAATGCTGGCGGCATTTTTCAGTTGCGGCAACAGCTTGTCGTCTTGTGCGGTCTGGATGATTAAGTGCTCAGGCGCGTATTGATTCGACACCTGCGCGGCTTGCGGTAAATCCTCCACCAGAATAAACCGGCTTTGATCCAGCGCTTTTTTCGCGATGATGGCGCGGGGTAACACCAACAGTTGGTCTTCCAGCCTGGCCATAGTGTCTTTCAGTAATTTCTCACTGGGGCTGAGCAGCATCACCTGCGAGTCCATACCGTGCTCAGCCTGCGACAATAAATCGGCGGCGACAAAAGCCGGATCTGCAGTCTCGTCAGCTATGACCAGCACCTCTGAGGGACCGGCCGGCATATCAATGGCAGCACCTTGTGCGTCGCGTGATACTTGTTGTTTGGCTTCGGTGACATAGCGGTTGCCCGGGCCAAAAATTTTATCAACTTTGGCGATAGTGGCGGTGCCGTAGGCAAGGGCCGCGATCGCCTGAGCGCCGCCAATGGTGTAAATCTCGCGAATGCCACACAGCTGCGCGGCATAAACGATCTCCGGGGCGATGTCTGACGCCAGCGGGGCGCCGGGCGGCGTGACTAACACAACACGACGGCAACCTGCCAGCTGCGCCGGCACACCGAGCATCAGCACTGTCGATGGCAGCGGGGCGCTGCCGCCCGGGATATACAATCCGACAGCATCCATCGGCGCATATTTCAGCTCACAGACCACACCTGGAGTGGTTTCCACCAGCAGATCCTGTGGCTTTTGCGCCGCGTGGAATTTACGGATATTGCTGTATGCCAGTTCAATCGCGCTGCGGCGTTCATCGCTGAGTTTCCCCAGTAATAACTGCTGCTGTACGACGCTGAGTTCCAGTGCATTATTGTCGATGTTGTCGAACTTCTGACTGTAGAACTTCAGCGCTTTGTCGCCGGTGTTACGCACCGCTTTGATGATGCTGGCGACTTGCTCCGGCAGTTCTTCGGCGTTTTTCAGTTTGGGCCGGCTCAAGGCACGGTTTCTGCCGGCATTGTCCAGTTCGGCCCAACGGGTGATACGGATCTCGAGCATGATTTACTCCATCATTTTTTCGATCGGCAGTACCAGTATAGAACTTGCGCCCAACGCTTTGAGCTGTTCCATCGTTTCCCAGAACAAAGTTTCACTACTTACGACGTGCAACGCGACTAGATCTTCATTACCTGCCAAAGGCAGCAAAGTTGGATTTTCTGCACCGGGCAGTAGCGCAATCACATCAGCCAAACGGGCGCGTGGCGCGTGCAGCATAATGTACTTGCTTTCATTGGCTTGCATCACGCCTTGAATGCGTGGCATCAGTTTGGAAATCAGTTTCAGCTGTTTGTCGTCAGTCAAGTCTCGGCGCTGGATCAACACGGCTTTCGAACGGTAAATCACTTCGACTTCTTTTAAGCCATT
>JAIXSW010000085.1 GCA_027484495.1 Gammaproteobacteria bacterium | reverse complement strand
GTCCGCAGCTTGCTGAACGCAGACGGCGGGAACTGAGCAGGATAGGAATTGGCGCGTACTTTAATGGAAAAGTGGATAAATATCCAACAATTATTTGGCTGGTTTTTACTGTAGTAAAGTCGCAAGATTAAAGCATTGATTAAGATAAAAATGTATTCGCTCTCTGGTTTTTTAGTTAATTTGGTTGAAATATTATCCACAAAATCAGCATATCCATCTAAAAGGCGGGCGCATCCCTGCGCCTGCGTCGCAAAAACTGTCTGATCAGGCGCCGCTACTGAAGCTACAGACAAACTGCCAGCTGCCGTCACTGCCGGGTTTACTCTGAGTCCACCATTTAGCCTGATACAACTTACCAGCATCAGACATGTAGTCGCCGCTGGCGGCAAAACTCGGTCTGTTGGCTGCATCTTTGCGTGGCCAGTTCGGCCAGGCCGAGATTTTCGCCGGATCAATGCCGCCGCAAGTCTGGCCGGTTTGCGCTGGTTTTAAGTCGAGATTGGCATAACCGGTGGCACTTTTCAGATACAACCGGTTGCTGCCGATCGGTTGCTGCAGGCTGATCTGACCGTTGTTGAGTACCCCGATCTGCAGCAGGTCGCTATGGACTGCATTGACCTGTTGGGCCAGCTCCCAGGCCCATTGCTGGCCGGTCTGATTGGCACTGCTGATCAGCAGAGATTTTTGCAGCAGTTCCTGACCGTTGCTATCAAACACCCGCAATAACGCGGTTTCTCCGGGGCTGCCGAGCTGAGTCGCGCTTAAATAAGCGCCTTTGTCATACCAATTGCCGCTACCACTGTCGCCATTGCTGAACTGCAGATCAGAGCAATTGTAAAAGCCTTCACCGACCACATCCTGGCGTTGCCAGCGGGTATACAACACGGCATTGCCGCTGCGGTTCTTTGGCAACGGTACGTCGATTTCGTAATAACCACTGACGGCCGGCACGTCGGTTTGCTGATGGATCAGCGTCAGCTGCTCCCAGCTGAGCGGCGCGCTGGCCGCATCAAAACCCGGATTGGACAGATAAAACTGCCAGAAGCTGGGATTATGCGGCGTGGTGGCGCGAAAACGCAGACGAAGCTGTGGCGTGGTTTTCAAATCAATCACTGTGCGCTGCCAGTGTGCGGACGGCACATCCATGCCGGATTTGCGGCTGTCGCCACCGGCGCACAACAAACCATTTTTTACTGCAGCGCGCACTGCCGTTTGGTTGTGATAATCCGGCACATTGGTTGAATATTCATGGTGTTGCGTCAGTGCATAACCGCCGGATTGTTGATAAGCCGCACGGCAGGCCAGATTCGGAATGCCGGAGCCATCGGCCGGCCACCAGTAGCCGCCGTCGTCTTTACAAATTTGCTGGCGGGCTTTGGGGTATTCGACATATCCATGGGCTTGTGCCGCTTGAGCGACCAGCAGTAACAGCAGCGCGCTGGCGCCTGTATAGAACTTGTTCATCAGATGTTCTCCTGAAATGACAGACCGTTGCGGCGGTCTGTCGGTTGGGGATCAAAGGTTGGATCAGGCCTTGTTGCAGACAAAAGTCCAGCTACTGTCGGAACCTGGCACGGCCTGGGTCCACCAGTTGGCTTTATAAACTTTGCCCTGATAGCGCAGATAGTCGCCGCCGGCTGCATAGGTGCCGCGTGGCCAGTTTGGATAGTCATTGACGGTGGCAGGCACGCCAGCACAACTGCCACCGTTGTCGCCGCCATTTCCGGAGATAGTGCCCCCAGGCAATTGTGGATATTCCTGCTTCAGTGCAAAGCTCTGGCTGCCGACGCTGACGCGCCAGTTCGATGGCATTGGGATCGGCAGGTAATAGTTCAGCGTGATGCTAGTGCTGGCGTTTGCTGCCAGCGGGCTGTGCGTCGGTAGCGTCAGCTCGACGCGGTGGAAGTCCTGCTGGATGCCACCGATGTTATTGCCACTGCTGTTGCGGCCGCTTTGCGTGACCTTAGTGCCATAACCGCTTTGATCGGTGAAGTTATCACCGCTGGCAGTTGGCACATCAAAGCTGATCTTGGCGCCGCCAGGGATGGTCTGGCCGGATTTGTTGCTCAGCGTCAGCTTTGGATTGATCGGATAGTTGGCATCACCAAGCTTAAAGCCGTCGATTTTGACCTGCAGGTCCAGACTTTGTGCCGGCAGCGGTTTCGGGTCGCGTTTATTGCCATAAGGTGCCGCAGTTTTAAAGGTCTGGTAGAAGATGCTGGTCAGGTCGGAACCCATGCCATATTCGGCTTTGGCCGCGTCATAGCTGTAGTCGCCGGCCAATTCCCAGAACATCACACCGCCGATGCCCCTGTTGACGATGTAGTTGGCTTTTTGCTGAATACTTTCTTCATCTTCAACCGACAAAAAGACTTTTTTCGTGTCGTTCCACAGCCAGGTGGCGACCAGCGTCGGGTCGTATTGCGGCTGGTAGACGCCGGTCAGGCGGTCGGTTGGATCTGTCGTCGGGTCCAGACCATAAGCGGCGGCATAAGAGCCGGCTTTGCCAAGCTGCAGGTTGCGCGTATGCCACAGCGGATTAGAACCGGCCGGCACTTCCGCGCCGAGGCTGTTTTTGTCATGCCACAGATTGTCGATGCCAACAGCACCGGCGCCACATTGGTTTTGTGGTGAACCACCGGTACCTGGTGGGCACTGGTTTTGATTCGGCTGCGCCGCTTTGCCCCATAGGCCTTTATTGCCGCCACTGACATTCTGCCAGCCGCGGCTGTAATAGGGCACGCCGATATTGACGCGGCCGGCCTGCATCGCACCGCGGAAATAATGATAAGCCCAGTCAGTATTCAGGTATCCGAGGCCCTGATACTGCGCGCTTTGATAGTAGTTCCACACCAGCAATTCACTGTCACGACCATCGTCAAACAGCGCGGCGTTCGGGCCGACATGCTGGTTCCAGGCACCGTGCAGGTCATAGCTCATGATATTGACGTAGTCGAGATACTGCGTGACCGGGAACACTTCCATGCCGCGCAGCAGATAGCCACTCGATGGCGAGGCGATGGTCAGTAAATAGTGTTTACCGTCGGCGACAGAGGCGGCGTCGAGTTTTTCCCGCAGCGTTTTCATCAGCACCTGATAAGACGTCATCAGGCCGGCGCGCCGAGCGTTGGAGATGGCAAAATCATCCGGATTGCCGGAGTCTTTCATGCTGGACGGATATTCGTAGTCGATGTCGGCGCCGTCAAAGCCATAAGTGCGCAGGAAGCTGACCACCGAGTCGGCAAAGGTGTTAATGCCGGCCACATTCACCGAGTTGTCAGCATTGGTGGTCATGGTATAAAAACCGCCGCTGGCGATACGGTTGCCGTTGTCAGCAAAATAACCACCGGTTTCGGCCCAGCCACCAATCGACACCAGGGTTTTCACGCCCGGATGCTGTTTTTTGAATTTATTCAGTTGGTTGAAATGGCCTTTGTAGCTGAACTGCGGATCCATTTCCGCACCGGCCACACCGGGCCATTCCATATTGGTTGCGGCATTGTCGGGGGCCTGCGGGTTGCCAATCGACACTTTGTGTTGGGCGTCGACATGGGCAAAGGCGTAATTCAGATGCGTCACTTTGTCCCACGGGATGTTATGGACCAAATAGGCCGGCTGGCCATTTTTACCGGTGCGCCAGCTGGTGAAATAACCAATGATCCGGCGCGGATGGTCGGCGCCCATTTTCTCGCGGCCTTGCTGGTCGTAGATGGTGCAATAAGGCACATCCAGCCCAGGTGTCTGATACAGCCCATCTGGCCTGCAGGCGGCGTGACCGGTTTGGCTGCTACTGACACTGAACTGAATACTGGACTCGTTTTGGCCACCAAGATTATCAATCACCCGTACGGTCAGTTGCTGATTGCCGGCGACAGCGGTCCAGCTGCTGTTGTAAGGGGCCGTAGTTTTTTCCGCGATCACAGTGCCGTTTAACACAAACTGCACTTTGGCAATGCTGCCATCGGCATCGCTGGCATTGGCACTGAACAAGACAGTTTCACCGGTATTCAAGCTGGCATTGTTGGCGGGTGCTGTGATGCTGACTGTTGGCAGTTGATTCGTGCCGGCGCTGACACTGAAACTGACCGGCGCCGTCTGGCTGCTGGTCGCTTTGTTGTCGGTCGCTTTGGCGTAGACGCTGTGGTTACCGGCAACCGCTGTCCAGTTCAGGCTGTATGGCGCGCTGTTGTCGCTGCCGGCCAGTTGATTATCGACATAAAACTCCACTTTAC
>JAIXSW010000233.1 GCA_027484495.1 Gammaproteobacteria bacterium | reverse complement strand
GAGCTTATCAGAGCTCGGCCGGAGCGCCCAGCCGGGCCAATGATGATTTGCTTACAATTCAGCGACTGACAACTTGTCGCTTTTAGCTTGTGATGGTTGCGTATTGTTATGACACAGGATCAATAATGTTCAGCACTTTATTCAGAAACAGCGACGGGGAGCTGCGTAACGGCTGGTGGATCGCACTGTTTTTCCTGCTGCTGGCTGCCGGCGTTTTTCCGCTGATCATGCTCAGCAGCCGTTTGGGCTTCGAACTGGCGCCCTGGATGCAAGCCTTGCTCGTGTTGTTGGTATCACTGTTGTGCCAGCGTTTGCGCGGTAAACCGCAGGCGCAGTTGCTTGGCGCGCTGAATCGGCAATGGCTGCGACAGCTGGCGGCTGGTTTGTTACTCGGGGCAGGCCTGATGGCATTGCCGGCGTTGCTGTTAACGCTGACCGGTCAGATTAGCTGGCAATGGCATGGTTTGGCGCAAACAGCATTGTTGGCAGCCTTTTTGTTGTTTGTTGGCGTGGCGGTGACTGAAGAGCTGACTTTTCGGGGCTTTATGTTTCAACGTCTGATCGACGGCATCGGCAGCTGGCCAGCGCAACTGGTCATGTCGGCTTATTTTGTGCTGAACCATGCCTCAGCGCTGAAACAAGGCGACAGCTGGCACTATCTGGCAATGCTGAATATTTTCATCGCATCGCTGATGTTTGGTTTGGCGTATCTGCGCACCCGCAGCCTGGCGCTGCCGATCGGTCTGCACTTTATGGCGAATTTTACCCAAGGGACGCTGTTAGGCTTTGGCGTGTCGGGTTCCGCCGAACAGGGCATGCTCAGCCCGGTCATCGTTGCCGGTTGTCCGGACTGGCTCAGTGGCGGCAGTTTTGGCCTGGAAGCCAGCGTCCCGGGCTTAATCACAGTGATTTTGTTTACTGTGTTGTTATGGCGCTGGCGCGGCAGCGCTGCGGCCTGAAGCACCGCAGCTGCCAGGGGCTGTTATTTTTTCGCTGCCGGAATGCCGGTGAATTGCGCTGACACGAGCTGCCAGCGGTTCTGCTGCAGCGCACTGACAAACTGCACGCGCATGCTACGGCTGTGTGGTGTACCGGCAACACTGTAAGTCAGTTTGCCGGTACTGATCACCAGCGCTTCGCCATAGGCCCGGCTGGTCAGTTCAGATAACACCGGCGTGACTGGCGGTGCTTTGGCTTTGGCTTTGGCTGCGGCTGGATAAAAGCTGATCACTTTGTCCCGTGTATCGACCTCACCCACCGGCGAAATTTCCTGATAATCCGGCGCCAGAATTTGTTGCAGCAACGCCTGATCAAAACCCGAAGTGGCGCGGACATAATCCTGCGCCAGTTGCACCGCGCTGATTTCGGCAGCAGGGGTTGCGGCTTGCGCCGGGACTATGGCGCTTGCCACCAGCACTGCAGTCAGCCATAAGCTGTTGCGGATTGACGCGGAAAAAGAATTGAAAAACAATGACATCTGCGGCTCCTGAGGATGTTGATTGGATTGGATACAAGACTCAGATCCTGCACGCCGCCAGCCGCGCTGACCAGCACGAAAACGTTACCGGATATGCCCGCTGTTACATTCGCCGGCAGCGCCTTTGCCGGCTTGGTTTATAGCGCCAGTTTGACGGCGATCAGCGATAACAACAGCGCTACGCTGCCATCAAACAGGCGCCAGCGCAGCGGCGAGCTCAGCAGTAATTTTAATTTGGGGGCAAAGCCGGTCAGCGCGCTAAACCAGCAAAATGACGCCAGACAGGCTCCCACAGTGAACCAAAACGGTGACGGCTGTGCGTTGCCAAGACTGCCCAGCAACACCACAGTATCCAGATAGACGTGCGGATTCAGCAACGTAATAGCCAGCGCGGTCAGCGCGGTTTTGCCGCTCGACTGCAGTTGCACCTGCCCATCAGTCTGTAAGCCGGAATTGCCTTGCCAGGCCCGCTTCGCCGCACCATAAGCCAGATACAACAACATCAACACGCCGGCGACGGTCAGCAATGGCACCAGTGGCGGGATCCACAGTTGCAGCGTGGCGATACTGCTGACACCGGCAACGATCAGCAGCGCGTCACAGACAATACAAACCGTCGCAATCACCAGCCGGTTGGCGCCGGCCATGCTCTGGCTTAACACCCAGATATTCTGCCCGCCGATGGCGACAATCAGACTCAGTCCGACACTGAATCCGGTAAAAAAAGACCACATAAGTTTACTCCTGCTGCTATTCACACAGCTTACTGTTGGCTTTCTTATGACTCCAACGAATAATAATTGTGATACATGCATAAAAATCATAATCTCAGCCTGAGCTGGATTAGTTCAGGAGCCACTGATGCTGGATTATCGATTGTTACAGGCGCTGGCAGCAGTGACGGCGCAAGGTGGCTTTGAAAAGGCCGCGGCGCAGCTGCATCTGACGCAGTCGGCGGTGAGCCGGCGCATTAAACAGCTTGAAGCCGTGCTCGGTCAGCCGGTATTACAACGCTGCACACCGCCACGACCGACGCTGGCAGGTCAGCGGTTGCTGAATCATCTGCAACAGGTGCGGCAGATGGAAGCGGCGTTGGGTCTGGCCGATCAGGAAGTACAACTATTGCGGCTGGCTACTAATGCCGATTCGCTGGCGACCTGGCTGCCGCAAGCATTGGTGTTAGCCGATCAGCCCCAGCTGTGTTTTGATTTAGTGGTGGAGGACCAGTCGGTCAGCCTGAAGCGGATGAAACAGGGCGACGTGATGGCCTGTATCTGTGACAGCCCGCAGCCGCTGAACGGCGGCGCCGTGATGCCACTCGGCGCGCTGCGGTATCGCGCGGTAGCAAGCCCGGACTTTATCCGGCGCTACCAGCTGCAGCCGTTGACTGCCAAAGCACTGGCGCAGGCGCCTTGTCTGGTGTTTAGTGCCGACGATGCTCTGCAGCATCGCTTTTTACAGGATATCGCCGGCATCAGCCCCAGCCATGTCCATCTGTGCCCATCGTCTGAAGGTTTCTTAAAAGCAGTACTGGCCGGCCTTGGTTTTGGCCTGTTACCGGAGCTGCAAATGCAGGCGCATTTTGCCAATGGTGAGCTGATTGATCTCGCGCCCGGTTATCATCTCGATACGCCGCTGTATTGGCATCATTGGCAAACCGAAAGCCCGTTACTGCAGCAGCTGAGATTACAGGTGTTGGCCTGTGCGAGGGAGTGTTTGGTCGGGATTGAGTAGCGGAACCAGCGAACGCCAAGCGTCGCTTTGAACCCGCCACTGCCTTGTTTGGCTGCCGTAAAGTAAAGCTGCGCATCGCCGCCTGGCATCACCGCGCAGCCGTTCTGTTTAGGCACCGACCGCCATACCGGCGGCAGCAACGCCGCCAAACACCAGCGCGGCAAAGTAAGCGATGGTCGCGACATTGGCCAGATGCCCCAACAGCACAGAGCCACCATCCCGTTGCATCATGCCGATCGCCAGAAAAATGACCGCCACGGCCGGAAAGGTGTTGCTGAATGGGATTAAACCAAACGGCATCATCAGCAGCACAGCAGCCAGAATCAACGCCATATTATTCAGCAGGTTGAACACCGCAGACTCGGTAAAAAAACCCAGGCGGTGTGGTTTGCTGATTTTTTCCAGCCGGTGAAACCAGCTCAGCGCTTGGGCAAAACCCGCCGCTAATTTGGCGGCCGGCAGGCGGCGCTGACCAATTTTGGCCGGTAACCATAATTTGCGTGACAGCAGGCGGGTAATACCAATTAGCAGAATGGCTGAGCCAAACACGGTACTGACACCCGGGATGGATACCGGCACCAGAAAAATTAACGACAACAACACGGTCAGCAGCAGCAAACCATCATTACCAACGATGTCCATAATTTCCAGCAGCGTGACATCATGCTCAGGTAATTGTTTGATCATCCGTTCTATTTTTTCACCAAGCGACTCAACCGTCTGGGAAGAAGGCGTACCAGTCATAACTAATTCCTGCGATGTACTAACCACTGTATTCGCAACGACATGTCGCAAACTTCAACGCTGGATTGTAAAGGCTGGCCCGCTATTGGTAAACCAGTTCTGTCTGCTTGGGATCTCTGCCGTTGCCGATGAACTGCCAATGCCTGCGGCTAAACCCTTGGTTCTGAAGGCGTCGCTTGTTGCAGCTGTTGATATTGCGCCCACAGTTCTTCGGCTTCTGCGGTTAAGTCGGCGAATAAACGCATATCGCCTTTGCGTTGTGCCAGCATGGCCTGTTCGGCTTTGGCGTCGTATTGCTGGCGCAGTTTTTTCAGCGGATCGCGCTTAAAGAAGTTAAACATAGGGTGACCTTTACCTGAAGTTAGATTGCTTAGCTGTAACTACGCAGCGCAGCGCCAGATTGGTCAGTTTAAAAAATCTTAAATCAGTCAGATATACCCGATAGCGCAGTAAGCAGTTGACTAAACATGGCGACTGATAAGACAAAAAAAGGGGCCCGAAGGCCCCAAGTACCGCACTCAAACAGGGAGTGGTTCGAATCGTTGGATCAGAAGCGGCTGCGCCAGCCGAGCGTCCAGCGTTTTTCGTAAACGTTTTGGTAAATCACATGGTCGCGCCACTGCGCGTAGTTGTTTTCGAACTCGCCGGTCAGGTTGCTGACCTGCAGATAAACGCTGCTGTGCTCAAACAGGTCATAGCTGGCGGAGGCGTCGACATACACCGTGGATTGGGTCCAGATCGGCACCACGCCTTTGCCAAGCGGAATGGCCAGTGAATCCAACCGGTCACTGCGGTAGTTCGCCGCCACGCGCAGTTGCAGGCCATCTTTTTCATACCACAGCACCGCGTTGCCGGAGTTTTCCGAGTTGTCCTGGATTGGCAGCGTCGCGCCATAGACATCTTTGTTGGCGCTGTCAGACGGCGCATAGGTGTAGTTCAGCGTGGTGCCAAGGCCGCTCCAGATCCCGGGCAGGAAATCAAAGCTTTGTTGCCAGGTCACTTCGACGCCTTTGACGGTGCCGCCTTTGCCGTTGATTTCGGTGTCGACCGGCACTTCACGCCGTACCACGCCGTCAATATCCGGCAGGCCTTTCATCACCTGACCTTTTTCGATAAAGGAATCGATATTCATCCGGAACAGACCAACGCTGACTAAGCTCGCGCTGTCGTAATACCACTCCAGGCCGAGGTTGTAGTTGGTCGAACGCCAGGGTTCCAGCAGCGGGTTG
>JAIXSW010000546.1 GCA_027484495.1 Gammaproteobacteria bacterium | reverse complement strand
GTGTGCGTTGAAAACCACTGTGGTAGAGCAGCGGCAGATTTACATCCTGCAGCAAGGTGGCTAAGGCATTCGCTTGCGCCTCGCCGCAGACAGACAGCGTGGGGTCTTTACTGAGATCGGCTTTTTCCGCATGCCGGACCAGATAGAGCTGCTGAATGTCGCCAGCCTGCGCTGCCGGTAGCCATAACACGCTGAACAACAAACCGGAGCCAATAGCTTTCGCTGCATGAAAAAATTTTAACACTGTGTTCACCCCTTTTTTTATTCTGCTGCGTCCAATCTCTGACATCGGAGCATCAGGCTCCGCCATGCGCCCACAGGCCCTTCCAGGAGATGTATCATGACAACCATTTTTGTTTCCGACAATCGGCAACTTGCTGCAGAGCTGCTGAGCCAGCGTACAGATTTGAACCCTTTAGCCCCGTTGCCAGCGATTGGACGTGGCCTGACAATGGCCCTCACTGCGGCATTGATTAGCTTCGCTTTGTTTCAGCTGATGGCCCAACTTGTTCAGTCGACAGCGCCTATCACACCAAAGGTCGATTCCGTCTTTGATGTCACCCCGCTGGTGCCGCGAGAGGAATCAGCGGCGAAAAACATCATCCGTGAGATCCCACCACCGCCAATGCCAGAGCTGGCTCCGAAATTGGCATTACAACCAGCAGAAGGTCCGGGCGATTTGCTGGATATTCCGCTTAGCAGCCAGAAGCCGGTGATGACATTACCAGGGCTCACTTTAGAGACTCCGGCTGGTCATGATAAAGCCGCTACACCGCTGGTGCGGATTGAGCCTAAGTATCCGCCAGCTGCTGCCCGGGATGGCTTGAATGGTTGGGTCCGGCTGCGTTTTAACATCGGCGCCGATGGCCGTGTCACGGATGTGCAGGTCGTGGCGGCAGAGCCCAGACGGGTGTTTGATCAGGAAGCGATGCGCGCACTGAAGAATTGGAAATATCAGCCAAAACTTGAAAACGGTCGTGCCGTTGCGCAAAGTGATCTGGAAGTTCAATTGGACTTCCGGCTTGATCAGCAAGATTAAAGATGATCTTCAGCCAGCTGAAGCCGCAGTGGCTGGTTGCCGTGCATCGAGGCAGGGGGATGTTGTATGGGATGGAAATGGCTGAACCGACTGGCAGTAGTTGGCCGCCCGCAGACGGTGGGGATGATGCAGGCAGAGAGCCGGTTGTTGTTACTGCAATACCAACAACAGCCAGATCCTGCGCTACTACAGCAGTTATTTTTGCGCTATGCCGATGCTTTGTATCACTTTTTGCTAAAACAAAGTGACGCCGAATTGGCGCAGGACCTGAGTCAGCAAGCCTGGGTGCAATTAATGCTGCATGCCGGCAGTTATCAGGGGCAAAGTTCAGTCAAAACCTGGCTGTTCAGTATTGGCCGCAACCTGCTGATCGATGAGTGGCGCCGGCAACGCCCGCACGCAGAACCGGAACTATTGGAACAACTGAGCGATCCTGCGGCAAAACCGCTGCAACAATTGCTGCGCGCAGAACAACTCGCAGATTTAGATCAGGCGATCCAACGCTTGCCATTGTTGCAACGCGAAGCCTTGCTGCTGCAACTGGAAGATTTTTCGTTGGCACAAATCAGTGAAATTACCGGTGCCGGTGCTGAAACCGTTAAGACCCGGCTCCGCTATGCGCGCCAACAATTGCAACACTGGCTGACGCCGGCTGAGGAAGAGAGCAATGACGACAGATAAATCAGTGCCTGTACCACCGGGAGCTGCTACCGACAGTGCAGCATCGACCGAAACAGTTGCAGAGCAGCAACTGGATCAGACGTTGCGGCGCTGGCATCAGCACAGCAAGCAGCAACACCGACTGGATAGCGCACAGCGTCTGGCACTGCAGCAGCTGGTATCACAGGAAAAACCGCTACGCCGCAGCGGGCACTGGCAACGCGGTGTGCGACAAGTGGTCGCGCTGGCTGCTTGTATTTTGGTGTTAGTGGTCTGGTTGACGCCGCCTGAATTAATGTACCAGATTGAGCAACAACAACAGGGTTTGTATACCATTCAAATCCATCAACTGGCGCCGGCTACAGCGCAACAACAAGCTCAGACCGAGTCAAGCGGCTCCACAGCACAACGGCAGCAGCAATATCAGCTGGTGTATCAGGATTATCTGCGCAGCCAGCAACAGGTTGCCCGCACAGTCGCAGTTTGGCGCGAAGCGACAGCAGATGGCTGGCAGTTGCAGAGTTGTGATCATTTGCAAGTGCAGGTGCAGGCCGATTTATTGGCGGCACTTAAACAGCAGCAGGCAGACCAACAGCTGTGGCAGCAGCTGGAACAGAGTCGTTTTTTGCTGCTCACTACCGGTGCCCAGGGACAAATTCTGGCGTTAAAACCAGGTCTGGAACCGCCTCACTGTGCGATTTGATGCTCGTTGTGCGAGTCGCTGGCTTGGTCGGTCAGGCTGCTGCAGATACAATAGCGTTTTAGCAGACGCTATTGCGGTGGCAGAGGGGCAAACAGCCAGTGGATTTACCTTATTTACGCCAATATCCGGAAACGATCCAGCAGCAGGTGCGGGCTCTGGTACAAGCCGGGACGCTCGGCAGCACATTAAAAAAACGCTATCCGGATACTGTTCACGACATTCAATCGGATGCTCGGCTATACGAATTTACCATGGCGTTGAAACAGCAGTTTATGCGCAGCTCAGCGCCCATCAGCAAAGTTTGTTTTGACCCAAAAATCCATATCGTCAATAACGCGCTGGGGCTGCACAGCCAGGTGAGTCGGGTGCAGGGCAAAGCGCTGAAAAGCAAAAATGAAATTCGCGTAGCCAGCCTGTTAAAAACCTTGCCTTTGCCCCTGCTCAAAATGATTGTGATACACGAATTAGCGCATTTGCGGGAAAAAGATCATAACAAGGCGTTTTATCAATTGTGTCAGCATATGGAACCCCAGTATCATCAACTGGAACTTGACCTGCGGTTGTTTCTAACCTGGCAGGATCTGGCTGGAGGAGCACCGGATGCAACCAACTGAGCATATTTTCGTCTACGGCTTATTGATGTTTCCGGAGATTGTTGAAGCCATCACCGGCCAACGGTATCAGATGCTGGATGCGGTGTTAGCGGACCATCAGCGCCGCGGCCTCAGTCAAAGCCCGCTCGATGCACCTGTGCCGGTGTTGACCGAAGCGCCGGGTCGTGTGCAACAGGGCAAACTGCTGCTGGACGTCGGTCCGGAAGCTGTCAGAGCCTTGGACTTTTTTGAAGAGATTGATTCTGGTCATTATGTTAAAAAAGCCGTGCGGGTACAGGCCGCAGGGCAGTGGTATTCGGCATTCTGTTATGCGATTGGCCCGGTTTTAACACCTTATATTTCAGGTGACTGGCAACCGGAGTTGGTCAGTGAGGCGCAAAAAGCGCATTTTATTCAGCAAGTGATCCCGCAGATGTTGCAGGCATTGGCAACAACAAAAGCCTGATTTTGTTGTGACAGTGCTCTTCGGCAGGCCTGAGCTGCCCAGCTGTGACCGCGGGACAGGATATTCATCTATGTGGAAATTAACTGCAGTCGCAGGCCTGTTTTTGTGGGCTGGTTCTGTGCTGGCTGCCCCTTCGATCGACGAATTCGCCAATCAGTTTCATCGCGAATTTCAGCAAAAAATGCAAAAAAATCGCGTGCCCGGCGCCGTGTATGTCATTGTTAAAAATGACAAAATTGTTCGGGTCGGTGCTTATGGTGTCCGTTCTGTAGGCAGCAAAACGCCGGTGGACGCCAATACGATCTTCCGCCTGGCTTCAGTGTCAAAAACTTTTGCCGGTGCATTAGCGGCCCAGGCTGAGCATGAAGGTCGCTTTGACTGGAACGATCGAGTCACCCGCTATGTTCCGGGTTTGCAGTTCCGCAGTCAGGCGATGACAGCGCAGCTGAAAGTCGAACACCTGCTGGGCCAGAATGCTGGGCTCGTTGACAATGCGTTTGATGAACTGATTGAAGCCGGTCAGACACCCGCGCAAATCCTGCCTAAATTTCAGAATATTAATCCACGCTGTGTTCCGGGGCGTTGTTATGGCTATCAGAACGTGTTGTTTAGCCAGATTGAAACAGTGCTGCTGAAAACCACAGGTCAGCCTTATGAAAAGCTGATGGACCAGCGCATTTTTAAACCGCTGCAAATGCATACCGCCAGTGTCGGTTATGCAGGCTTCCTGGCCAGTAAAAACCGCGCCATGCCGCACATCGGCACGCGCAAGGGCTGGGCTGAGACCAAAGTCGTGCCAACCTATTACCGGGTCAATCCGGCCGCCGGCGTCAATGCCAGTGCGATGGATATGGGCAAATGGCTGATTGCACGCTTGGGGCACAGGCCACAGGTACTTTCGGCGGCCGTGCTGAAAGATATACAAACACCCAGGGTAAAAACAGCTGACAATCTGCAAGGCCGTACCTATGGCCCTTATGTGTCGACCGCACAATATGGTTTGGGACTTCGGGTGTACCAGTTTGGTCAGCATAAGGTGTATCACCATGGCGGCTTGGTGCGCGGCTACCGCAC
>JAIXSW010000589.1 GCA_027484495.1 Gammaproteobacteria bacterium | reverse complement strand
TCAATTTTGGCGACAACCTGATGCAATGCATCAATCACGGTGTTGCCGGTCACTTCGATACTGTCGGCAGCGGTGTTTTCACGTAATAAGTTATCGCGTGAGGTTGCAGTTGGTGCAAAATGCAGCGTGGTGATAGCGCCGGTTAACCGCCGATTTGCTTCTTCCGGCCATGGACTGTAGATATTACCGGTACGTAAACCGGCCTCAACGTGGCCCACGGCAATTTTCTCATAATAACAAGCTAAAGCTGCGGCGAATGTCGTGCTGGTATCACCATGCACCAGTACGATGTCAGGCTGAAAATCCCGCAATACCGGTTTGATATTCAACAGGATGCTGGTCGCAACGTCATATAAATCCTGACCGGCTTTCATAATCGCCAGATCGTACTCTGGTACTATATGAAAAAGTTTAAGTACCTGGTCGAGCATTTCCCGGTGTTGCCCTGTCACGCAGACACGGCTATCAATCGATTGATCTTGCTTTAACAAATTGACAAGTGGGGCCATTTTGATGGCTTCAGGGCGGGTACCAAAGACACTCAGGACTTTAATCATCTGCGAATTCCATTGCGATCATTATAAAAACGGCGTTTAGCTTAACAAAACTGTGACGAAACGCATAGTACAGCTTGGTAGTCTGAGCTATCAGAAGGGGCATTTAAAGCAGGTAGACAAGCTGATTGTCAGGGCAAACAGGCGTCTGTCATTAATTTTTATGTAAGTTGTACAATAACTCGGCTTCGGCACGCGGTAACTCGCATTCCCGCATCACTTCTTCTAATGGCGCACCGAGCTGAACCATTTTCATTGCCCGGCTGTAGAGCTTGGATTCAGGGTCGAACATGTCAATTTTTTGTTGTTGCTCAGCGAGCTGCAACTGCGAATCCACAATCTCATCAACCTGTAAACTCAATGCCCGTTGCTGCTGTTCGACTTTAAGCACGCGCTGACCGATCCCTATCAAGCCGGCTCTAATCTCTTCAAGTTCCGCCGACAGTAGTTGAAGTTGCTCTTGTGCTAAAGCAAACTGCCGGCTCAACGCGATCTGCTCTTCGTTTTGTCTTTTATGCTGCCACAGCACAAAAACAACCAGCAGCACTGAGGCTGCCGGTACTGTTAACAACACGAGGAGTTCAAAAGATAAAGTCACAGGGTGTCCATTAAATACTGGTGATCTCTTCCCACTCTTCATCAGTGAGCAGTTTGTTCAAATCGACCAGAATCAACAGTTCGCCATCCCGGTTAGAAACACCCTGAATGAACTTCGCACTTTCGTCGGTTCCCACATTCGGCGCTGTGTCAATCTCAGAAGCCCGCAGATAAACGACTTCGGCCACACTGTCGACCATAATACCGATCACCTGCTTGTCAGCTTCAATAATCACAATTCGGCTGTTTTCAGTGACATCGGTCGGTGGCAAACCAAAACGTGCGCGGGTATCAATAACGGTAACCACGTTACCACGCAGGTTAATAATTCCAAGGACATACATCGGAGCGCCCGGCACTGGCGCGATATCGGTATATCGCAGAACCTCTTGTACCTGCATTACATTAATACCGTAAGTTTCTTCCTGTAACTTAAACGTGACCCATTGCAGTACCTGATCAGTGGTCTCTTTGCCTTTGCCGGACTGTGCCAGTAAATTACTCATTTAACGCTCCTTTACCTGATTCATTCTCAGCGACCTGATTCATTTTCAGTGACCTGATTCATTCTCAGCGTTTAGTCAGAACTTGCTGCACCTTTTGCCAACAGGGCAATCATGGCTTCAACATCTAACAACGCACACATATGCTGTTTAATTAATCCGGCGAGCCAAGGCCGTTTGCCTTCAGATGAACGCCACTTCACATCATCCTGCTCAAGGGAAATGGTGTTCACCAGTTTTTCACAGGCAAGACCCCAAGAACTCTTTCCAAGCATAATAACATATTGATAGTTTAGCTTTTCTGCCAGTGCCTGATCATATTTTTCTGGCATAACCCACATGGCAGTGTTCACGACATTAATCTTTTGATCACGATAGAGCATCACACCCTTATACCAGTCTGGTTTGCCTGGCAGAGTATTCAACGTTCCAATCTGGTGGATCCCACCGAGTTCTTTTAATGGCAGAGCAACTTTTAATCCAGCAACTTCAAAAAACAGCGCCTGGAACTTGCCACTGCGATATTCCTTGGGTGCTGCAACAGGCTTCGCTGGCGGCGGCACAGCGACCTGACGCACAGGCTGTGCTATTGCAGGTGCCACTGGCGCTGTCACTTTAGCGACGATAACTTCTTTTACCGGCACCGGTTTACTGACCGGCGGTGCAACCACTTCTGCCTGAGGTTTCACCTCCGCCAACAGTTTATTCAACTGCTGTTTTTGTACAGCCGCAGTGACTGGTGGCGGCTCCTGTTCTTCAGTCAGCAACGCATTCAGATAACTGCGCATCACCTTGCGGCTGGCGAACAGATCACTCATGCGCAGACTCCTGATTGAGCTGTAACAAGTAAGTCAACAGCGTGTTGTAAGCAAAGACTCCACGCGATTTCGGTGCATAGACCGGCGGCGGTGTCTGGGCCAAGCTGGCATCACGCATTTTTGTGTCGATAGGGATCACCGCAGACCACACCAAATCACCATATTTGGCTTTTAATTCCTTGTATGCCTCGAGCGACGCTTTTGTGCGCTTATCATACATAGTCGGTACTATCGTAAACGCATAACCAGGCTGATTTGGCGACTGCATTAACTGCATTGTGGCAAGCATGCGGTCCAAACCTTTGAGTGCCAGAAACTCCGTCTGCACCGGGATCAGGATCCGATCACAAGCTGCCATCGCGTTAACCATCAATACACCGATCACCGGTGGGCAGTCGATTAACACATAATCATATTCGTCTTCGACTTTCGCCAAAGCTTTTTTCAGGATCAGCCCCATGCCACCTTTATCACCGAGCGAACGGTCCAAAGTCGCCAGCGCCATAGACGACGGCAGAATGTCCAGATTGTCTACGCCACTGGGACACAGCGACTGCATGATCTCTTCTTTCGAGATACTCTTGCCACGGATAAAAATATCGTAAACACTGTTTTCCAATTCTTCAGCATCAATACCGAAATAATAGGTCAGCGATGCATGCGGATCGGTATCAATTAATAACACTCGGAAACCGCGTTCAGCGAGTAATGCGCCTAGTGTCACAGTCGAGGTGGTTTTGCCAACCCCGCCTTTTTGATTCGCAATGGTCCAGACTACCAATTCAATTATCCCGTTTTTGTTGCGCCGGCGGCGGACTGTCTGCCGCTGACGTAATTTTAATACCACCATGCGGCAAACGGATTACTTTGATTGTTCCGTCTGCAGAGATCTCTGCAGGTTCCGCCTGAGATGGCGTTGGTGACTGCAATCCTACAGCATTCTCGGCAGCCTCAGGCAAGACGCTGACATCTGCCGCGGCGTCCGAACTGCTGCCAGAGCCTTTTGCTGACAATTTTGACACTGCGATCACTACTTTGCGGTTCTCAGTACGGCCTTCGGCCGTTGAATTGTCACCAAATGGCGCATACTGACCGTAACCTTCAGCGGCCATCCGATCTGGTTTGACACCAAGAGCCTGTAACCGACGCAACACCGCCATGGCCCGCGCCATTGACAGTTCCCAGTTAGAATCAAAAATTTCGTTATGAATAGCCTCATTGTCAGTATAGCCACGCACTCTGATCACATTATTGGTCTGATTCAGCACTGTGACGATCTCTTTCAACACGATATCTGCAGAAGCTATCGGTGAACCACTGCCGCTTGGAAACAACAATCCGCTGTTTAGCTGGATGGTTAACCAATCTTCATCTGATTCCACTTTAGCCACGCCTTTTTCAATCAGGTTTGCCAAAGACTGTGTGAGTTGTTCTTGCAATGAAACTAATGGATTACCAAACTGAGGCTTCTCCAACACGGGCTGCTCTTTAGCATCAGCGACAATCTCAGGGCCACTGGCAGATTCCAGCGAAGTACCAAACTGTTGATAATCGCTTTTCGGTTGATTATCCGTCAGTACTGCGTCTCCGGTGACGCCAGTCTGTTTATCCACTGGTTTTTCAAACACCTGAGATAAAGTTTCTGAAATGGTCTTGTATTGTTCTTCTTTGTGAATAGCTATCGAATACAGCACAACAAACAACGCAAACATTAACGTGACGTAATCGGCGTATGACACCAACCAGCGATCCAGCGGTTCTTGCTCGTTGTCCTGATGCCGGACCCGATTTCTGTACATATCAGCTCACCCGGTATGCAGCAAGCTTACGCTCAATCACCCGCGGATTTTCACCGTTAGCAATCGACACCACACCTTCAACAATTAACTCCTGATACAGACACCGCTGTATCACTACCGCTTTTAATTTGTTTGCGATTGGAATAAAAATCAGGTTAGCGAATCCGACTCCATAGATTGTAGCGACAAAAGCCGTTGCAATCCCGCTGCCAAGGAGTTCAGGGTTATTGATATTTTGCATAGCCTGGATCAAGCCAAGAACGGCACCGATGATACCGATGGTCGGGCTGTACCCACCCATAGATTCATATATTCTGGCACTACGTAATAACCGTTCACGTTCCAGCGTCAGCTCAGTATCCAGTGCGTCCTGAATGATTGATGGCTCGATACCATCCACCAACAGATTCAATGCATTGTGTAAAAATGGATCTGATTCCTGCAGCGCTTCCGCTTCTAATGATAAGAATCCATTGGTGCGGGCTGCAGTGCCCCAGTTAATCAAGCGTTCAACAGTTGCATTTAATGGAACATATTGGGCCTTAAACACCCAGGCCAACATCTTGATACCGATTGTAAACTGCGGCAACGGTGTCTGAAAAAGCACAGCCCCTAGCGTCCCGCCAATGACGATGACCAACGCCGGTACATCAAACAAGGTGCTCAGCGTGCCGCCATGTAGCGTAAAACCGCTAGCAATCGCAAATAATCCAAGCGTCAGGCCTAATAATGCCAGTCTATCCATGACCCACTTCCGAAATCAGCTTCGAAGCAACATCGGCCAGACCCACTTCAACATCTGTCAAGCCAGCTGCAGTCACTGCCTGCGGCATACCGTAAACAACACTACTGGCTTCGTCCTGCGCCCAGATCCGAGCGCCAAATTGCTTCAGCAAACGCGAACCATCTCTGCCATCCGAGCCC
>JAIXSW010000083.1 GCA_027484495.1 Gammaproteobacteria bacterium | reverse complement strand
TTGCTGGTGCATCAGGACATCGCGGCGGCATTTTTACCTTTGGTTGGGGCGGCACTGGCAGAAAAAGGAGTGCAGGTATTTGCCTGCCCGCGCAGTCTGGGCTATTTCAGCGCGGCGCAAGCGGCCGGGCCTGACCAATACGACACTGAATATCTCGCGCTGGCTTTGTCGGTGCGGGTGGTGGCTAGCTTTGCTGAAGCGACTGCGCATATTGAACAGCACAGCTCCGGCCATACCGAAGTGATTTGTACCCAGGATATCAGCCGTGCACAGCGCTTCCTGAAGCAAATCAACTCCGCAGTGGTGATGGTTAATGCCTCGTCGCGGTTTTCCGATGGCGGCGAGCTGGGGCTGGGTGCTGAAATCGGCATCTCCACCAGTAAACTACATGCCTATGGTCCGATGGGGTTGGAGTCGTTAACGACGGAAAAATACATCGTCATTGGTGATGGACAGGTGCGGGTTTAACCTTCGACCAGCCGCTGTCTGCTGGCAGCGGCTGGTATCAGCTGCCATCTGGTTAATTGCGGATGGTGTCGTTACGGTTCCACAAATTCTGATGCTTCAGATAACAAAAGAACTCGTCCGGATTCCAGCATTTGGGGATGAGGTCGGTATTCACCCGCTCTTCAAAGTTCGACACCAGCTTACTTAAGATCTCGCGCAGGCGCTCTTCACTGATGCGTTCGAGCTTTTGCTGCGCAACCGGGAAATACAGATTGTTTTCGGCGCTGACCACCACATTGATGCCGAAGGTATTAAAGGTCAGATTGCGGGTGACCTGCCGGCACACCGGTTGTTCCGGTTCCAGCGGGTACAAGCCGTTGACGATGGCATATTCATAACGGTCCAGATCGCGTTTGTCCGAGTCCTTTGGAATGTAGGTGATGCCATAACCTTGCGGGAAATAACCGGTCACGGTCAGCAGGCTTTGCACCACCGTAGCCGGATACCAGCCTTTTTCCACACCGGCTTTAAGCAGCGGCCCGACTTTTGGCAGACTGTCGTAGCTGTAATGCTGTTTCGACGGTAAAACCACCGACGTGTAAACCTGCGGGATCTTCAGCAGGTTGCCGATGCCATCTTCCGGTGTAATGGCAGAACGCAATAAATGCAGCGTAAACGCCTGTTTATCCTCTTCAATCATCATAAAGAGTTCACGTTCAGCCCGTGAATTGCCAATGTACTGGTCCAGGCCCAGACCTTCCTGCAGGTAGCGCTGGCTTTGCGCAAAGCTGATTTGTAACAACTGTTGCCGGGTGTCGGCGGGCAAGATCCGATAAGGGTCGGCGTCACCATCCGGGCCATGCAGTAACTGCTGCACATCCGGGTGCTGCAGGCCGATGTCTTGCAGCAGGCAAGCCATCACGAGCGGGATCTGCACTTCTTCAATAAAAGCAGATGCAGTATCTGCCGCAGTATTCATTGAATCTGCCACTTTGGTCAGCACATAACGATTCTTGATTTGTTGGTCGTTCAGTAATTGCTGCAACAACAGCAATGCCAGAATGGCTTTATACAAATGTTTGTGGCGTTGATTGGTCGACGCAATATTTTTGCCGTACGTCGGCGACATCAACTGGATAGTGCCCAAGGCCCGCGCGGCGAGCTGCCGCGATTCTTCCGGCGTATCCCCCTGGACCAGTTCCACCACCTGACGAGCAATGCCTTTTAGTTGCCGGATCCGATCAATGCGATGATCCTGCTGCTGTTTCAGACTTTCTTTCAGTTGTTGACTGGTCTCATTCAGTTTCAGTTCGAGCTTATGGCGGGCCCCTTTACTGGCGTCATCCAGCCGGCGCTGCAGCTCGGTTTTTTGTTGTTGCAGCTGATCAATATTGCGTTGTTCATGGCCCTGAAAATACCAGGCCGCCTGTTCATACATCGACAGCCTAGGTGTGCTGTTATCAAAGGTCTTGCTCAATAGTTCTTTGATAATTTTGGTGGCCGCATTGGCGCCGTACAAGGCCTGGTTCATGCCGGAAAATCCTTTGCCTTTTCAGGTACAGTAGAGCTCCATGATGACACAACTGTAGTCGTTTTTTCAGGCCACGCCAGCGCAGCAGGCGGGTGATCTGTCCGGAAAATTAGACAAGCGGGGTTAATTTTGCTTTTCTTAAACAATTAATTAGTAAAGGAAAACGCTCCGTGTTTATTGCAGTGATCGGCGGTGGCATCAATGGCGTGACGTCAGCCTGGCAGCTGGCATTGGCAGGCCATCAGGTGGAGTTGTTTGAACGCGACGGCCTGATGCAGGCGACCAGCGCGGCATCCAGTAAATTGTTGCACGGCGGCTTACGTTATCTGGAGCAAGGTGAATTCCGGCTGGTACACGAAGCGCTGCATGAACGGCGCTGGTGGATCAAAAAAGCACCGCATCTGACCCGGCGTTTGCCGATCCTGTATCCCATCTACCGCAGTGGCCGTCGGCCGCGCTGGCAACTAAAAATTGGTCTGTGGCTGTACGATCTGCTGTCGGGGCGCAAAGGCATTGGCCGGCATCGCTGGCTCACTGCACAGCAGACATTGCGCTGCAGCCCTGACTTGCAGCCGGCTGGTTTACTCGGCGCTTTTTTGTTTTTTGACGGCCAAATGGACGACCAGCAGTTGGGGCTTTGGGTGGCGCAACAGGCCCGGCAGCAGGGTGTTCGGATCCACGACCATTGTCCAGTAATGGCGTTGCAGGCCGATGGTCAGTTGCAGCTTGGCAGCGGTGAATGGCGTCAGTTTGACCGTGTGATTAATGTCGCCGGTCCCTGGGCGAATCAGTTGCTGCAACAATCAGCATTACCGGTGCAACAGGCGCTGGATCTGGTGCGCGGCAGTCATTTATTGCTGCCGCCACTGTGTCGCTATGGTCATATGCTGGAAGTGCCGGGCGAAGCGCGGATTGTGTTTGTGTTGCCGTTTAAAGGCCAGACGCTGCTGGGCACCACCGAAGTGCGGCAACAACTCAGTGAGCCTATTCAGTGCAGCGATGCAGAACGCAGCTACCTGTTGCGGCTGTATAACCATTATTTTGTCACCCGGCGTTTTGACAGTGACATTCAACGTGAATTTGCCGGGGTGCGGCCACTACTTGGCGGTGCTGATGATGCCAGTAAAGCCAGCCGCGAATATGCAATGCATTGGCAGCAGGCGATCCTGACGGTCAATGGCGGCAAGTGGACGACGGCGCGGGCCTTAGCAAAACAAGTCGTCGCACAGGTGCAGGGCGGGGTTTGATTGTTGCCCTGCACATCATCGCGTTGGCAAAAATCAGGTTAAATCCAGCGCGAGGATTTTGGAGCGGCGTTGATAGTTATACAGCTGCTGCTTTTTGGCTGGTAAGTCGGCGACGTCTTTCAATTCAAAACCGTGTTCGAGGAACCAGTGGATGCTACGTGTCGTCAGT
>JAIXSW010000148.1 GCA_027484495.1 Gammaproteobacteria bacterium | reverse complement strand
TGATAAATCACATAGCTGAGCAGCAAATAGTCCATATGACTGCGGTGACAGGGCAGATAGACAATCTCGTGCCCGCGCTGAGCCAGCTCTCTCACTTGTTCATTATTACGAACCTGGATACCGGTATAGAGTTTGTCGAACAACCAGCGCAAAAAGCGTTCGCCAAGCCGTACTGTGGATTCACGTTGATCGGCGGCTATTTCTTCGAGCAACAAGAGTGCTTCCTGCCGGGCAGCCGTCAATGGTATTTGCTTTTGCAGTGCTTCTTCTTCAATGGCTTGCCGGACAGAGGCGGACCCCAACAATGCGTTAAAGAGAGCGGCGCGGTCAGGCTGGCGCGGACCGGTTGCGGCCAGTTGTTGGCGGTAGAAGTGGAAGCGCGCCATCCGCAACAACTTATGTGCAGTCTCGGCCGCCGCTCCATACTGGCCGGCCATGTCCCTTAACGACAGTGCATCGGAAAATTGCACCAGCGTATGGCGACCAGAAATGAGTACTATCAACAGCTTACGCAGCCAGTTTGGTGCTGCTTGTTCACCAATAATGGCTTTGACGCTAGCTTCTTTGCCTGGAGCCCGGCCCCAATTGATCGAAACCGGGATCAGTTGTGCATCCTGGGTGTGATCCAGATGAGCTTCTAACAGCTGCTGACCAATTTGCAGAGCTGCAGATGGGTTCTGGTGCCCACTGAGGGTTTTTGGATTTTCCAGATACAGTGTGCGCGGCAAGCGCACTGAACCCAGTTGCACTTCGTCATCCGGTGCCGGTAATCCCAGCTGACGGCAGACCCGCATCAACGTAGCCAGATCGCTGGCTGAAGATACTTTGGTAATGTAAAACAAAGGCTTGTCTGCACTAGATGCAGACTGAGGTGGCGGGGCTGCAACAATTTTGCACTGCACCAGCGGTTTGAGTGGCCAATAAAGCATCCTGGCCAAAAAAGTGAGTCGGGCGAACATAAGAAACCTGCAAAAACGACAGCCCGCTACTTTAGCACGGAATGAAAAACAGCGCCAAATTCAGGTCCTACCAGTAAATTGTGCCCTAATGCGCTTGGCATGCCGCTTTTCACTGTATATACTCCCAGTATCCACTGTATAGGCATTCAGCATCATGCGACCACTTACACCACGACAAGCCGAAATTCTGCAACTTCTGAAAGATTATCAGGCACAGACCGGGATGCCACCGACGCGAGCGGAAATCGCAACGCAGCTCGGATTTAAGTCGGCAAATGCTGCTGAAGAGCACTTAAAAGCGCTGGCAAAAAAAGGTTTCATTGAAATGCTGCCGGGCACCTCGCGAGGGATCCGCCTCATCGAAGATACCACTGAAGTGGCGGCGAATGAGCCGGAAATTCAGGGACTACCACTGATTGGCCGGGTGGCAGCCGGTCAGCCGATTCTGGCAACACAACATATTGAACAATACCATCAGATCGATGCCAACCTGTTTCATCCATCGGCTGATTTCCTGCTAAAAGTATCTGGCATGAGTATGAAAGATATCGGCATTTTGGATGGCGATTTACTGGTGGTGCACAAAACAACCGAAGCCAGGCAAGGTGAAGTGATAGTTGCGCGGGTTGATGAAGATGTCACCGTGAAGCGATTCCGCAAGGATGGGCAATTCGTTTACTTACACCCTGAAAATCACGACTTCAATGTGATAAAAGTAGACTTAACCCAGCAGTTCTTTGCAATTGAAGGGTTAGCAGTCGGAGTGGTTCGTACTCAGACTTGGTGATTTTTAAAACAAATCATTGATTTATACGGAAGCGCTACAGTTTTAGACACTGTGGCGTTTTTTTTCATTCTTACCTTGGCTTTTCACGGATATTGCCTAATTCTTAAGCAGAACCGGCCAAAGCAAATGGTCAACTGACAGACCAAGGGCGGTTTCCTACAGGAAAAAATAACAACGATAAATTGCAGAATCGGGATGCAAAGCGGTGGGCGCGTCGGATTCTGGCAACAGTTTATGCAAACTGACAGAGGAGACGTGCTGTGGCGAACACGATGTTAAGTCGTTGCTCGCTGCCAGCCTTGTTGTGTGTCGATTCGGCTATTGCCGCAGAAATGCCCCTGAATATGACGAAAGGGGTGACGGAGATCAGTCAGCAGGTGTACGACCTGCATATGACGATCTTCTACATTTGCTGCGGAATTGGCCTGGTGGTCTTTGGAGCTATGTTTTGGTCCATTGTCCATCATCGCAAAGCAAAAGGTGTGCAGCCTGCGCAATTTCATGAAAGTACCAAAGTTGAACTGCTTTGGACTGCAATTCCCGTCGTTATTCTGGTGTTAATGGCAATCCCCGCCACCCAGACGCTCATTGCGATGGAGGACACTACTAAATCCGAGGTGACGGTGTTGGTCACCGGCTCACAATGGAAATGGCACTACAAATATCTTGAATACCCGGTGGAGTATTATTCGTTACTCGCGACACCTGCCAAGCAAATCCAGAACAAACTGCAAAAAAACGAAAATTATTTACTGGAAGTCGACCGCCCACTGGTGATCCCGACCGGCAAAAAAGTTCGTTTCCTGATGACTTCAGACGATGTGATCCATTCCTGGTGGGTGCCTGCTTTTGCGGTGAAAAAAGATGCCAATCCAGGGTATATCAATGAAGCCTGGACTCAGGTCAATGAGCCAGGGACATATCGTGGTCAGTGTGCCGAGCTGTGCGGCAAAGACCACGGTTTCATGCCGATAGTGGTCGTCGCAAAAACGCCCGATGATTTTAACCAGTGGATCGAGGCCGAAGGGGCAAGGCTGGCCAAACTCAAAGCGGCTGAGCAGGAATTGCTGTCGATGCAAATGACGATGGCGGAGGCGATGGCACTGGGGGAGAAAGTTTATCAGGGCTATTGTGCGGCATGTCATCAGACCGGTGGCACG
>JAIXSW010000153.1 GCA_027484495.1 Gammaproteobacteria bacterium | reverse complement strand
GACGGCACAGCCACTGGCAGGCCAGACGTTGGTGCTGACCGGGACTTTAATTGCGATGGGCCGGGATGAGGCCAAAGAAAAATTGCAGCAGCTTGGGGCCAAAGTCGCAGGCTCGGTCTCGGCAAAAACCAGCGCCGTGATCGCCGGTGACAATGCCGGTTCCAAGCTGGCCAAAGCGGAAGAGCTGGGCGTTGCGGTCTGGACTGAACAACAGATGCTGGACTTGTTTAGCGAACATGGACTGCGCTGATGAAACAGTATCCGAATATTCCGCTGCTGGATCAGGATGGTCTGCACCGGGTGCCACTGCGTTTTTATGTGGTCTTGTTACTGCTATTGCGGCCTTATCTGTGCTGGCTGGTGACGCTGGTGATGCCGGAAGCAGAACGTAAAGCAGTACTGAGTTTCTTCTATCCGCTGGCGGATGATTTTGTCCGCGCCGTGCTGATCGCGATCCCGGCGTTGCTGGTGCTGGCGGCGGTCAGTCAGCGCGTGCCTTATGATAAAAAACAACGGCGGGGCCGGGCGAAAAAATTCTGGTTTGCGCTGTGGCGCTATGGTCGTTGGTTATTACTTGCGGTGGCTTCTGTAGATTTATACTGGACGATTAGTCATTTACCGCCATACGTAGCGCTGCATGCGCCAGGTTTATTGCTGATTGTGGCAGCGTTAGCATTAACCGTGTTGTATTTGGTGCGCAGTAAACAATTGCGGCTGATTTTCACTGAATGGCCGGAAGATAAAAAGTAACCATACGAGCCAGATTCAACTGGCCAGTTGTTTTTGTTTCAGCTGGTCAAAACGGCGTTGTTGTTCCGGATTCAGTTTACCCAGTTCAATCGCCCGCAAACAGGCTTGTTGTAGCCGGCTACGTTTGACCGGATCTACAGCGCCGGTTGGCGCCGTTAGCATACTTTGTAATAAGTTCAGTGCGATGCCGGCGTTTCGCGGTAACAAACGAAAGGCATGTTCAAAGGCGCTTAATGCAGCCTGCCAGTTGCCATGCTGATAATGCATAACGGCGATGTTGTTCAGTTCTCGCGGCGCCGTTGTCAGCTCAGCACGTTCCTGTTGTTCCTGCTGCAAATAGGTCTGCAAATACGGATCTGTCGGCTGTTGTTGGCAGAATTCGCCGATTTTTTCAAACCAGCGTTTGGATGCCTGGGTCAGGCCGACTTCATGTAAGGCTTTGGCTCTGTCCAGCGCATCTTCGAGTGCGGTGATCTGCAGCGGCACTTCGTCCATCGTTTCCAGAATTTTCAGCGCTTTATCTTTTTGTGCGCGCAGATAATGTAACCGCGCCTGCAATACCGTTTGCTGCTCGTGGGTGTCAGACTGCGGGAAGGCATTGCGTAGCTGATTCAGTGCTTCTGTGGCCTGTTTACTCAGTTTGTTGGTTTCACCATCTTCGTCCATCGATACCGCGTAATCAATACAAGCACGCGCTAGGTTCAGGTACAGATCCGGTTGTTCATACATCGAATGACGGGCGAATTTCAGCAGGTCACGGGCCGATTTATACTGGCGCTCGTAGTCATGATTTAAGCGCGACAACTGCTGTAATTTTTGCTGGCGGAACAGGTTGCGGGGTGCCAGATCCACCGCTTGCTCGAGGTGCTGTTGCGCTTGTTCGAAACTCTGGTTACGAAACTCCAGCTCAGACTGATATTCCAGCGCCACCAGCTTGGTATCGCGTTTGGTCGACATCCGCTCCAGCATCATGCCGACGGCGTCAAAATCCTCACAAGCAAACAAAGCGCGAACCAAGCCGATCTGGGCCCAGCTAAACGGCTGTACCGCCTGCACCGATTGATAAAACTTCACCGCATCGGCAGCTAGGCCAGATTGCAGCAACAAATCACCTTTGAGTTTTAACAAGGTCGGCACCAGTTTCGGTGACGGCGCATTGGCTAACAACTGGTCAAGTTCCTGCAGCGCCTTCTCTGGCCGGTTCGCATCCAGATATTGGTGCAGCGGGCGCAGCTCCTGCTTGCGTTTTAATACCCGTTCTATGCGTTGCTGCAGGTCGCCGATAGTGTAGGGTTTGGCCAGAAATTCATCGGGTTGCAGTTCAATCACTGAATGGACCAATGACGGATCGGTTTCGGCGCTGATAAAAATAAACCCGGTATTATGACATTGTAGTTGGCGGCTTTTCAGTTCTTCGTACAGTTGAAAACCATCTTTGCCTTGCTGCAGATTAAACGACAGGATGATCAAATCGAATTGTTGTTGCTGGCACAACTGTAATGCCCAGCTGGCGCGGTCAGTCAGTTGCACACTGCTATAGCCGAGTTTTTCCAGCGCAAATTTCAGATAATTCTGCGCTAAGGCCTGTTCATCGATCACCAGAATCCGAATATCCCGGCTGAATGCCTGTTCCATCAATGCCCGTCAGTCAGTTACTGCAATGTGCCTACTATAGCAGGCGCTGAAATCGCAACAATACAAATCACAGCTTTGGGCTGAGCTTTTACAGAGTGTTTACAGAAGGTTACAGCTGGTGCGCGCGGTATTCTTTAGGCTGAACGCCATTGCAAATCAATGGAGAACCCTGATGTACCTGAGTCGAATGATCCCGTTATCTGTCTGTTCATTGCTGGCGCTGACCGGCTGTGACAATGAATTTAAACTCGGTGCTGATGCGGACGTCGTCAGTTACAACTTTCAGCACGGTGCACAAAACTGGACCGCCGGTTTTGCCGATTATCCAAGCAACGACGCAGCCACTTATGAACTCGCCAGTGGTGTGCGCAACCTGCCGACCGGCTTTCAGGGCAGCGGTTTTATGCTCAGTGGCCATAACCGCAGTGACGATTTGTTTATGTTTATCAAGCGAAAAATCAGCGGTTTATCACCTTCAAGCAAATACAAAGCACAGTTAAAGGTCACATTTCTCAGCAATGCAGGAGCGGGTTGTATGGGCATTGGCGGTGCACCGGGTGAGTCCGTCTGGCTGAAATTCGGTTATGCCGACAAAGAGCCGAAACAAGATGGCTTCACGTTAAATGTCCCCAAAGGAGACCAGTCGCAGGATGGAGCACAAGCCAAAGTGCAGGGGGATGTTGCTGTGGCAGATGCTCAATGTGATGGTTCGGTCTACAAAGCCAAAACACTGAAAAACAGTGAAAAAACACTAGACATCACCACGAATGCCGACGGGTCGGTCTGGTTGTTTGTCGGTACCGATTCCGGTTTTGAAGGCAAAACCACGTTGTATTACCAGAATATCGAAGTGCGTTTTACCCCGAAATAAGTTTCAGATGTGGTGCTTTTGCCTGGCAGTCAGTCCCGCTGCCGGGCTTTTTTATCGGCGAAAGGGTCAGGGGCAGAATGCGTCGTGTTGTCAGAAGTATTTGAAGAAAGTAGCAGGTGATGCGCTGCATCGTTTTTGCAAGTCTTTGTATATTGGGAATATTGGAGCGAAAAATTGGTGGATGCTACTGGGATCGAACCAGTGACCCTCGCCTTGTAAGGGCGATGCTCTCCCAGCT
>JAIXSW010000394.1 GCA_027484495.1 Gammaproteobacteria bacterium | reverse complement strand
TTCGAACCCCTGTTACCGCCGTGAAAGGGCGGTGTCCTAGGCCTCTAGACGAAAGGGACGGACTGATATACATGTTCTGTTTCTGAAGTGGCGTCCCTTAGGGGATTCGAACCCCTGTTACCGCCGTGAAAGGGCGGTGTCCTAGGCCTCTAGACGAAAGGGACACATACAGAAATTTTGGTGGAGCTAAGCGGGATCGAACCGCTGACCTCTTGCATGCCATGCAAGCGCTCTCCCAGCTGAGCTATAGCCCCACATCAACAACGCAGGCGTTATCCGCTTTGCGTTACAGAACGAGGCGCATTCTATGGGCCTGCCCCAGGAGTGTCAACAATTTTTTCGGTGCAGGGATCTGATCGGGTAAAAATTAATCTGAGCGGATAAAAACAATACAAATCCATACTAAATATCGAAAAAACAATATGCTAGCGAGACAGTTCCGTCGCAGCAGAATTGGTGTTGATATACCCTGCGTGGCCTTGCTGTGCTACCCTAACGGTCCCGGACGGCTGCTGGTTGTCCATTTGCATTCAGGATCAGATGTTATGTACGAAGCATATTATGGATTAAAGGACAGACCCTTTCAGCTTACGCCAAATCCACAATGGTTTTTTGCCAGCAAACTGCATAAACGCGCTTTGGCTTACCTGCAATATGGTCTGAGTCAAGGCGAAGGATTTATTGTCATCACCGGCGATGTGGGCACAGGTAAAACAACCATTGCCAATCAGCTGCTTGCCAAACTGGACCCGCATCAGATCATCGCCAGACAAATCGTCACGTCAAAACTCAATCCCGATGATTTATTGCGGATGATTTGCTCGGTATTTCAATTACAGATCAAAGAACACAATAAAGCGACTTATCTGGAAGCTATCTCCGCCTATCTGCAGACATTGGCGCAGCAAAAAAAACGAGCCCTATTATTGGTCGATGAAGCGCAGAATCTGCCGTTAGAATCGATTGAAGAATTACGCATGTTGTCAAATTTCCAACTGGCCGGCAAACCGCTGTTGCAAAGCTTCTTACTTGGCCAGAATGAGCTCAATGCGGTGATCCAATCCCCGCACATGGAGCAGTTCCGGCAACGTATTATTGCTTCATCTAATTTATCGGCTCTGAGTGTAGAAGATTGTCAGGCCTATATTGAGTATCGGATCCAGGCTGCCGGCGGCCCGGCAGCTCTGCTGGACAACGCTTGTTTTGCCATGATCCATCAGTTCAGTTCAGGAATTCCGCGAAAAATTAACAATCTGATGGATCGGGTGTTGTTATACGGATTTTTGGAAGAAATTAAGACCTTCACACCGCACGATGTACAACAGGTGATTCAGGAGATCAGTGGCGAAGTTGCCAACCATACACCGGTGGCCCCATCAGTTGCAGCTCCGGTGGCACAGCACGTCGAAACCAGCACTGTTGCCGAACAGACAGCCGCAAATCCCTATCACGCCATGCTGACAGAACTGTCGGGGCTGCTCGATAGTTCGTTACAACATAAAATTCGGATGGCACAGCAACTGGATGATTTGCTCACCCAGCAGCAGCAACAAGTCTTAAAACAAACTCAGCATTTGAGTCAGGACGACACTGATAACAAAAGCAGCTGAAGCCAATAAAAAAAACCGCGTAATTCGCGGTTTTTTTATCAGAATTTATATTCGATCCCAACCCAGGCTCGGTTTTCCTGATAATCACGGCTGTCAGAGCGATAATCAACATTAATCCGTTTCAGGTTAGCGTTGGCAGACAGGTCTTTGTTAATCTCACGGTTAAGGCTCAGACTGACTGACTTGACGAGCCCCGTCATTTCGCCAAAGCTGTCTTTGCCATCGACCTGATAAATCAAATCAGAATAATCCGCTGACAATGTCAGACTGTTGCGCGCATTTAACTGCCAATTCGCCGACGCATTGATAAATTTGTCCTCGCGCACCGCATTCCGCTCGATTAACTGGTCCTTACGTTGGCCAATTCTGCTGCTTAGTTTTAACCGGTTAAAGTCATAACCAAGCAAATACGAGACATTACGACGGACCACCAGGAATTCGCTGAGATCAGATGCCGGATTCGTCATGTTATACAAACGCTCACCCTGACCCGGAATGTAAGAAGCTGTTGGTGGCTGGAAGCAACTATCCAGCCCCGGCGTTACACCGGGTGGACAGACAAATAATGAGCTTTCCAAATCACCATCATTAAATCCCAGCAACGAACCGACCGTATCGCTGACATTCAACTCCATCCGTAAATGCTTCAGGCTATAAGTACCTTTGGCCTGCGCTGTCCGGCCGAAAAACCGTTTATCCAGCGAACCGCTGAGTTTTGTCCGACGCGACGGCGCCAGTTCAAACGACGTACCGATATATTCTTTGGCTTCTTTCGCGTTATTCACCTTGTTATAGGTGATGTTCCACCAGGACCTGTCGGTAATTTTCCACTCCAGTCCGCCACCAACGGAATGATGATTCCGATATTGGCTGAATACCGAAGTAGCACCTTCCACATTACTGTTGCTTTCAACAGACCCGGTGGCGATCATTGAGACCCGCCAGAAAAACGGCACCCCAAGCACCGCTTGCGCGCGGCGGTTGTATTGCGATTCACGCACATCACGCTCGGTTTTGGCCGCATTCCCTTCAAAACCCCAGAAAAACTTCCGGTTGCGATCCCGCGTTTTCAGGCCAAAAGACCCCGCCAGACTAGTGTTTTCTAAACTAACCTGCTCACCAGATTGTTCATCAAATACTGAAATCGATTGATCAGATTTTGTACGCACCGCATTCAGGCCAAAGTCCATCATGGCCCAATCAAAGCGGTCATGAGAAAATGACAATGAAGCAAACTGTGATTCAACTTTCGCCAAATCACCGGTGGCACTGATCTCATCCTGATAACGGGCGGTTGAGTCTGAAGCCGTTCTGTTGCTTTGACGGGCACCTAGCTGCAAATCCAGCGCATCGTTCAGGAAACTGCCGCTACCAGACCAACGGTAACTGAATAGATTTTCGTTATCACGCTGTGCATCATCAAATACCAGATTCTGGCTTTGCAAATTCAGACTGGTCGTCAACCAACTACCGCGGAATGACAAATCCAACTCTGGCAGGACCTCGTACGCCATCCCTTTATCTGCGTCAACTGTTTGATTTTTAATGCCATATGCGTAGATAGTACTGGAAAGAGACGGTCTAATATCAATGTCAGCCTGCGCCAAAGCTGGCAGCATCGCCAGCAACAAGGTGGCGAAACGCAGTGTCGGGACTCTATTACTCTGCATAATATCCATATCCGTAGCCATAACCCTTGTCTCTGCTGTAATGCGCTTTGTTGATCACAAAACCTGTAGCTAAATCAGGCGGCAACATGCTGATGGCCTTTTCCAGCTCATTCAGTTTGGTTTTGTTCTCTTCAAGTACAATCACAGCCTGACCACACATACCGGCCAAAACCGAAGTTTCGTTGACGCCCAATAATGGCGGCGCGTCAAAGATAACAATCCGGTCCGGGTAGCGTGACGCAAACTCATTTACCAGTGCGGCCATCTTGTCACTGGCGAGTAGTTCAGTAGACAAATGATGCGGCTTACCCGCTGCAATAAGTTTAAGCCGTTCCACATTCGTGCTGTACATGATATCGGAAACATCGACGGTATCAGAGCTCAGATAGTCAGTCAGGCCACGCGGCACACTGATCTCCAGGGTCCGCGATACGTTTGGCCGTAATACGTCTGCATCAACCAACAACACAGTTTTGTCCTGTTCAAGCGCAATGCTCAAAGCCAGATTCACTGATGTGAATGTCTTGCCTTCGCCAGGTCTGCTACTGGAAACCAGGATCAGGTTCGGGTTGCGTAAAGTGCTACTCAATGGGCCAAAGGCGTTATTGATTAGCTTGCGTTTTATCACCCGATA
>JAIXSW010000614.1 GCA_027484495.1 Gammaproteobacteria bacterium | reverse complement strand
CAAGGCTCGGGCGGTGTTGACCGACAAATCGTTTAATACGCCAACATTGGCGCGGGTCGGTTCAAACCCCAGCCAGGTCTGTACCGCTTTTTTCGCCAGCGTTCCCGCTTTACCGTCGGCAACATTCAGCGCCACATCCGCCAGTTCAGAACCACCGCCGGCACCGGCAAAGTCAAAAGTGGCGATAATATTTAATGGCTGTAAGCCGGCATTGCGTAACCAGTTCGCCTGATTCTCCAGCAGGTAACGCGCTACCAGGTCGCCGGTAGAATGCGTCACCAGCACACAGCCGCTTTGGCACAGATTGTCGCGGGACATCTGCTGCAATTTTGGCCACAAATAATGCGTGGCAATTTTGCCTTCAATCCGTTCATGCGACGGCCAGTCGATCCGCGCACTGGCATGTTGCAACCAGAATTCCTGCCAGTATTTTTCCCCATTGGCAGTCACGGCAGCGGCATCCGGCCGGCTTTGTAACTGCGAAGGCTGGAAGCCATGCAGCAACACATATTTATAGTCGGCCGCCTGCGCGGTGCTCATCTGTGCAGTTCCCAGCGTGGCAGCCAGTGCCAGCGTCAGCAGGTGTTTTTTCATCATCATGGTCCTTCGTTGAGTTGATCAGTGGCTTGAGCCAAACCTGTCGGTTGACAGGCGAGCCCAAGATAAAAAACCTGCACTGAAACTCAATGACAACGACTCGGGAAAACTTGCTATTTTTCTGATATTTTCTCCGACAATCGATACATTTAACCGCTTTTAACCGGTAAAAAACCATTCGTCGGCTCCGGCGGCTATTGGGCCGCCGCTATGACGTTTTGCGTCAATCAGCCGGATAAAACTGTACCGGTTCAGCCGTTTTGGCTGTTTTGGCCGCCCGCCGTTGCAAAATCTGATGTAACGCCTGCTCCATGCGGCTTAACAGCGGCGCCAGCCAGCGCTGCTGATTTAACCGGCGGATGATCCTGGCCCAGGGCAATCTGCCGGCAAACCGCGCGACTGGCTTTGCCAGCGGACCGGTCTTTGGCACCAGCATGCTGACGGACAGCGGCACAATGGCCTGCTCCGGACATAACTGGCTGCACAAGCCACAACCGATGCAGCTGCTACTGCTTGCTATCTGTGCTTGGTCCTGATTGAGGTCAGTCACGTCGAAGTTCTGGCAGTTGGTATCGCGCACACAATCACCACAGCTGGTGCACACCGATTCGAGAATGGTGTAGCGAAACGGCGTGTCTTCTTTGATGTTCAGTTCCTGCACACAACTGCCTTTGAGCACCAGCACTGACAAGGCCGGCCGCGCCAGTTCAACATCCAGCCAGCGTTCGATCGCTTTGGGTTCCAGCGACGGCAGCACCTGACAATGCACAACCCCCAGACTGCGCAAGAGTTCCAGCCACTGTGGCGCTGCCAGCGACAGACTGGTGTATTGCATACCGGTCATTGCCGATCCACTGTTATCCAAAATGATCACAGTACCGGGGCATTGCTGGCGGGCCAGCGCCATCAGCCCGGTCATGCCGGAGTGGAAAAAGGTCGAATCGCCCAGTACCGCCACACATTCAGTCGCAGCTTGTGGCCCAAGACCATCCAGATAGCCCTGCAACATGCCGAGGCTGGCGCCCATACACAAATTGGTGTGTAACGCACTGAACGGCTCCAGCGATCCGAGCGTCGAACAGCCGATATCACCCACTACATATAACTGCCGGTCACGTAAGATCTGAAAAATACCGGTATGCGGACAACCGCCACAAAAACCCGGTAATCGCGGCGGCAAATTATCCAGCCAGCGGATATCAATGCTGCCGGGCTGCGTGGCACGAATATAGCTGTCGAGTTCTGGCGCTTGCGGGCTGTGCAGAGTTTGCAGGCTGAATTCACCGACGCCGTCATAACCCGGTTTATCCAGCGTAGGGATACCAAGGCTACGCACTTGCTGATCGAGATACCCGGACGACTCTTCTGCCACCAGCACCCGATCACAGAGTGCGGCAAAAGCGCGGATCTGCTGTGCCGGCAGCGGATAGACCAGCTGCAACCGCAACAGCGGCAGGTCCTGGCCGAGCATTTCCTGCACCACGCCGGATGGAAAACCGCTGCTGATAATCCCGAGTGGATAACGATGCTGCAATTTGTCCGGCAACGTCCGTACACAAAGACTGTCAGCGATAGTGCTGCTCGCCAGCGCCTGCAAATTATGGTTGCGCCTTTCATGACAGCCCGGCACAAAGGCTGGCAACAGCAGATATTTCTGGATCGGCGTGGCAAATGCGCCGGGTCTGTTCTGCGGCTTTCGCTCCAGTCGTTCCAACTTATCTTTGCTGTAACAGAGCCGTGAGGTCAGCCGCAGCACCACTGGCAAGTCAAATTGCTCTGACAGTTCAAACGCCAGCGCACTCAGCATTTTGGCTTCCTGCACTGTGGCCGGTTCCAGCACCGGTACCCCGGCGGCCAGACAAAGCTGGCGGGTGTCCTGTTCATTTTGTGAATTGCGCGCGCCCGGATCATCGCCGACCACGACCACCAATCCACCGACCACACCGGTGTAAGCCAGATTAAAAAACGGATCGGCCGCCACATTCAGGCCGACATGTTTCATCACCACCATAGTGCGGGCGCCGCAGTGACAGGAACCCGCCGCCATTTCCATCGCGACTTTTTCATTGGTCGCCCAGCTGCTTTTCACCTCTGGCAAGCGTTGCATCGCTTCGACAATTTCCGTCACCGGACTGCCCGGATAGGAATACAGCGTTTTCACGCCGGCTTCCCAGGCGCCAAAAGCCACGGCTTCACACCCTGAGTGATAATTCAGCATTGTTATGTCCTTGTGTATTCAACACCAAAGCGGGTTGTAGCTGTGATCAGGCCCGTTTCAGCGCATGCTCCGGCGCCGCCGGCAGATCCTGTTGTTCCAGCCAGTCAAAACCAGCCGCCAGCGCCCGCTGATTCGACGCCAGATAAGCCGGCGCCACGGTTTCGCTCAGCAGTTGCAGCGCAAAGCTATGCGAAAAGCCATAGCTGGCACAGAACACACCAAACATCACCGCCGAACTGAACTTGTCGGCCAGTTGCTCGCGACGCAGCAACTGATGCATCGGGATCAGCAGTAAACTGCAGTGCGCGCTAAAAGCCTGCACAATATGCTGCAGATCCGGGTATTGCCGTTGCCGCGCCAGACTGCGACCGGTCGGGAACTGCAAGTCCGACAACAGCGTCACAGTGCCGCGCTGACACAACGGCAGTTTGCGCAGCGCTTCCAGCGGCTCCAGCCCCAGCAAATAATCGGTGTGCTGCGAGTACAGGCAGGAGGTTTCAATCTCGCGGCCGGCACGCACCACAGCGCTGACACTGCCGGTGCGCTGGGCAATGCCACGTTCTTCTGACGTGATCACCCGCGGGTGGCGTTGATACAAAGCCATACCCGTCAGCCGGGTCAGCAGGATATTGCCAAGACCACCGACGCCGGTGATCACCACATTGGTATAGGACTTCCGCATACAAAACTCCTTTTGTCTCAGATGGTTAAAACCGTTGATTCGGGGTTATCCGCCGTACTGGCGCTGGCGGGTGGTTGCTGGCGGTAAAACGCAAAGCCGCCCTGACGTAACTGAGCGACCGCCTCGCGGCACGCCGACACAATGATGCTGAGATCGCTTGGCTGATGCGCCACAGAGAGGAAACAGGTGCGACGCTCCCAGACGTACACGCCCTTGCTCAGCAGCAAGCTGAAAAACAGTTGCTGCTGCAGCGGCAGCAAACGGAAATCGACGCCGCCGCATGGATCAAAGCGGAATAACGATCCGAAATGGCTAAGCTGTAACGGCACGTTGTCCGCGCTGAAATACTGATTCAGTTGCGCCACTAAATCCGCGGTCAATGCGTTGACCTGTTGCTGTAATGCACCGCCGCTGTCGCGCAGGCGCAATAACACGGCGCGGGCCGCTGCCATCGTCAGCGGATGTTTGCAGAAGGTACCGGCAAAGACGGTGGTTTTCTGCAGCGGTGCTGAGTCGTCGCCATACTGCCAGCTGCCACCGTCAATGCAGCCCATATACTGCGCTTTACCGGCTACCACGCCGAGCGGCATGCCACCGCCGAGCACTTTGCCGTAAGTGACCAAATCGGCTTCAACGGCAAAATGCTGTTGCGCGCCCTTTGGTCCGGTACGAAAGCCGGTGATGATTTCATCGATGATCAGCAGACAGCCCTGTTGCTGCGTCAGCGTGCGTAACTGCTGCAAAAATGCCGCCGGTTGCAAGCCCGGTTTGCGGCTTTGCACCGGCTCCACCAGCACGGCGGCGATCTCGCCGGCTTGTGCGGCAATCACGGCCAGCGCTTCGTCACTGCCGTAGCGCAGCACAATGACATCCTCGACCATGCCAGCCGGAATGCCCGGCGCGCTTGGCACTGTGCCGTACTCGCCGCTATCAGCCAGCACGCCATCATAAGTACCGTGGTAAGAATCTTTAAAAATCACCAGTTTCGGCCGTTGCGTGACAGTGCGCGCGACGCGGATCGCCACCGTTACCGCTTCGGAACCGGTATTACAGAATGCGACGCGCTCAACGCCGGTCAGTTCGGCGATAAGACTGGCCACTTCTCCGGCCAGCGCATTTTGCGGGCCTAAATCAACCCCCAGTGCCAACTGCTGTATCAGTGCATCGCGGACAAAATCCGGGTTGTGGCCAAAAAAACCGACGCCATAACTGCCGGAAATATCCAGATATTCGTTGCCGTCGATATCGGTAAATCGCGCACCGGCCGACTGGGCTGACACGATTGGGTAGACCATTTCTTTTAAGGTCAGACTGAAATTCAGACTGGCGATCCAATCCGCCAGCACCGGGCGATATTTGCCGGCATAGGCTTTCGACTGCCCGGTCCGGACCACATGCGCCGCAATCAGTTGCTGCACAAATGCCAGCTGCTGAGGATTTAAACCTTCGCGGTTAAACGTCATGCCCCGCGCCTGATTGCCGGCATGTTGGTTCTGAACGGCGACAGTTGTTGCCGGTGTTGCTGTCAGTTTTGTTGCTGGTTTTTCTACCGATGTTGCCGCCATATTTGCCTCGACTGACGCCACCGCTACTGCACCCGGCGTTGCCAGCACGGGTTCCGGCAGCATGTCGGCGGTCCCCAGCAACTGCAGCTGCTGCGCCATCAGCTGATTCATCTGATCCATTTGCGCCAGTTGCAATTGCAGCAGTTGCGCCAAACCCGGTTCAAGCGCATTGCCAGTCGCAGTGCCTGACTGTGGCAATGCCGGTACCATCGCTGCGACCGCCTGAACCATGGCTGGCATTGGCATGGCAGGCATTGTCATCGCAGGCTGCACCGGCGCGGCTGCTGCTGCAGCCAAAGGCGCTGGCGCCAGCTGTGACGCCAATTGCTCTGGATACTCGCTGAGTAAAAATCCGGCCAGCGCGCTGACCGAACTTTGCTGCTGAAACAGCTGCTCGACCGGCACTTCCAGCTGATATTTCTGCTGCAGCCGTTGTTGCAGCTGCACCACCATCAGACTGTCCAGCCCCAGTTCAAACCAGTGGGCATCGGCGCTAATTTCACTGGTGTCCAGCCCGGAGATTTGGCTGATCATTTGCTGCAATTGCGCCTGCAGCTGCGGTTGTGGGTTATGCGCCGGCACATGGGTTGAGGCAGGCACGGCAGATTCAGAAAAAGGCATCACAGACTCCTGCACCGGCCCGCTGGGCATGGTGTTGTTATTTAACGGGATCCAGAATTGAGTATGTTCAAACGGGTATGGCGGCAATTGCCGGCGTGGCAAAGTCGCGACAGGCGTGCTGTACAGCGCCGGCCACTGTAACGGCAGTCCGGCCTGCCACAGCTGGCCTGCTGCCGTCAGCCAGGCCCGATCGGCCGGCCAGCTTTTACGCAGGCTGCACAGCACCAGATGCTGCGGATAGTCACTGCCAAGCAGCGCACTTAAGGTCGAATGGCCGCCGAGCTCCAGCAAAATACCGGTCTGCGCTGCCGCCACTGCGACTGCCTGGCGGAACTGCACCGGAGCGGTGATTTGCGCGGCCCAATAGGCCGGCGTTAAATCCGCCGATGTGAGCGGCTCACCGCTCACATCGGATATGCAGGGCAAGCGCCCGGCGGAGGGATGGATATGCGCGATAGCCGCAGCGAACTGTGCCGTGATGCCGGCAAAAGCCGGACTGTGAAAGGCCTGCGCCACATCCAGTAATTTGGCGCGGATCTGCTGCTCATCGGCCCAGGCCTTGGCCAAGGCAATCGCGGTGGCGTCGCCACTGAGCGTGATACTGCTGTTGGCATTGTCTGCAGCCAGCACCAGCATGGCGTCCGGTGCTTCTGCACGGACCGCAGTCTGGCACTCAGGCCAGCGTGTCACAGCCATCTGCAGCGCCAGCATCTGCCCCGCGCCACAGCTCTGCATCAGCTGACCGCGAATGCAAGCCAGTTCCAGCGCCTGCTCCGGCGTATAAAAACCAGCCACTGCTGCTGCTGAAATGCCGCCAATACTATGGCCGACCAGTTGTGCCGGCATCAGCCCGAGGCTTTGCCACAAGGCCGCCAATGCGCATTGCAGCGCGACAATGGCCGGCTGCGTATATTGGGTTTGCGCCAGCACCTGCTGCGCTTCCTGCATTTGCCCTTCAGCCGGATACAATAACGCCAGCAGCGACCAGCCCTGCTGCCGCGTCAGATAAGCTTCGGCCTGGTCGAGCGCAGCGCGAAATACTGGATAGTGCTGATACAGCGCAAAACCCATTTGCAACGACTGACTGCCCTGACCGCTAAAACACCAGGTTTGCTGCAGACTGCTGCGTTTGGCCGGTAATTCCGCAGTGGTTTGCCATTGGCGGCATTGCTCTGCAAGGCCTGCCGCGCTGTCAGCCAGCAGCGGCAAGCGCAGCGGTAAACTGGCCCTGCTGCGCCAGGCACTGGCACAAAACGCATCCAGTTCAGGCTCAGTAGTCAGCGCCTGACGGTACAGCTCGCTAAGCTGCGCCAGCGCCGCCGGGCTTTTGGCCGTCACTGGCAACAGCTGCCAGCGCCCGGCTGAGCTACTGACAGGTGCTGTGACTGATGCTGTGACTGATGCTGCCTGGGCATCAGCTGCCGGT
>JAIXSW010000412.1 GCA_027484495.1 Gammaproteobacteria bacterium | reverse complement strand
TACATAGGTGCTACATGGGAAGATTGCAGACACAAAAAAACCACTTGAGTTGCCTCTAAGTGGTTGATTTATATGGCGCACCCATCAGGATTCGAACCTGAGACCTCTGCCTCCGGAGAATGTTCGCACCGAGATCGAACAAACACCCGAAAATCGATATTTAATTAATTATATCATACACTTAATTAATATCAAAAATCTTTGCAGCAACTAATTTACTGTCACAAAAGAGCGCTTTTTTACCCATTTTGTCACAGAAACTGTCACAGATTTTTGTCTAAAAATGACCTCTGCTCACGACAAAACTGAAAATTGGCTGCACAAAATTATGAGTTTTTTGTCGCATTTTTTCGACAGCATTGGCGTGGCTAAACTCACTTTTTTAAAACCCACTTTGGTTCCATAAGTCGGTCACCTCTTCCTGCATTGCTCAAATACAGATGTAAATGACATCTCTCAAAAATCACCGCAGAAATACCTTTGACTTTCTAAAAAAACGACACGTATACTGGTATAACAGGTTAATAGTATAACTGCATTAAATGCTAGTTATGTAGTACTTAAACTGTCATAACCATTTACTTACAGGAGAGCCCCAATGAAGGCCGTCGTACTACGCACAGGAAACAAGTCAACACACTTCAAAAAATCACTGCTGGCCATCAGTCTGATGACCATCTCAGCACATGGTATGGCGCAGGCGGTTGACGCCAAAAAGTCAGAATCCAAAGAAATCGAGAAAATTCAGGTCACTGGCTCGCACATTATGCGCGGCGGTAGCGCAAACTTCACCTCATCTGCCCCCATCACAGAAGTGGACGCAAGCCTGATTGAAGGCACCGGCTCTATTTCGGTTGAAGACACGTTAAACCGGGTGCCATCGATCACCTCAGAACTGAGTGCCTCGAGCAACAACCTGCCATTCGGCGGCACCGCCAGTAACATCGGTGTCAGCACTACTTCGCTGCGTAACTTGGGCTCAGCCCGCACTTTGGTGCTGGTTAACGGCCGTCGTTACGTGTCCGGTGTCTCGGCAACCTCGGGTTATGACGTCGATTTGAACTCTATTCCAACCTCGATTATTGCGCGTGTCGATGTATTAACCGGTGGTCAGTCTGCTATCTATGGTTCTGATGCTGTGGCTGGTGTCATTAACATCATCACGAAAAAAGACTTTGATGGCGCTGAACTCAACACTTTTGGTGCGGACTCTGAACAGGGCGGCGCAGCGCGCCAGAACGTTGATTTTACCTATGGAAAGAACTTCGATGCCGGCAATGCCTGGGTGTCCGTTGGCGTAGCCAATCAGGACGGCCTCAACTCAGCGGACCGGGATTTCGCCAAGTACGAACTGAGCTTTATTGATACCAACAAAGACGGTATCGTCGAATCCATCGCCCGCCGCAACGGGCCGGCACACGTACCTGGGGCAGCTCTCTCTTTTGGCAATCTGTTTATCTTTGGCAATGGCAAGCCGTTTAATACCAACCAACCGGTAATGGACAGCAACTTTGTCCCCAATGGTTCCAGCGATTTTGATAATCAACATGCTTCGCGCAAAATCGTTTCGCCATACAAACGCTTCCACATTGCCAGCGGCTCTACGTTCGATATTTCAGACGACACCAGCGCTGAACTGGAAATCAACTTCTCACAAACCACAGCGACCGCTCAGTTAGAACCCATCGCCTTGAGTGTGCGGGATAACGTCTTTATGGTCGGCTCCGGCGGCACCAGTGGTATCGATATCGCAACAAGTCCTTATTTTGTTGGCAGCAGCGCCGGCCAGCAATTATTAAGTGTGATGGGCAGTAACACCTCATTTGACCGGATCTCGACCTTCCGCCGCATGACTGAATTCGGCCCCCAAGTGGTATCGCAACGCCGCAACACGTTCCGCACCGCGGGCAGTATCAGCACTGAATTGGCCAATGACATGATGTGGACCAACAGTCTGGTCTTTGGCATGACCTCCCAGACCATGAATAAAACCGGTGATATCGCCTTAACTCAGTTGCGCGAAGCCATGCAAATTGAGTCTGACGGTAAAGGCGGTTACCGCTGTGTTGATGCCACAGCCCGTGCCCAGGGTTGTGTACCAGTGAACCCATTTAACACTGTGGATAGCTTATTGGGCCGAGCTGGTGTTACCGGGTTCTCGACAGCGGCAGTGAAATACATGGCAATTGATACTGGCCAATCCGGTGAGTTACGCCAGTTTGTCGGCAGCAGCGTGTTAGCCGGCAATCTGCCGATTGAATTGTCGGATGGCCCGGTGAGTTTCGCTGGTGGTCTGGAATGGCGTAAAGAAGAAGCCCGCGAAACCCCAGACAGCTTCCGTCAATTGGGGATCGCGCGCGACCTGGCTATCGCCGACATCGTCGGTAGTTTTGATGTCGTTGAAGCATTCACCGAATTTCAGGCACCAGTCGCCGAATGGCTGAATCTGAGCCTGGCACTGCGGGCCGGTGAATACTCGACTGTGGGCAACACCTTTACCTACAGATTCGGTGCTGATGCACCAGTAACCGATGACCTGAAACTACGCGCAGCCTATTCAAGTTCAGTCAGAGCGCCAAATATCAACGATTTATATTCCACAGGTGCCACCTCGACTGCCCCCAATAACGTTGACCCCTGTAACGGGGTGACTGCAGCCAGTACTGG
>JAIXSW010000098.1 GCA_027484495.1 Gammaproteobacteria bacterium | reverse complement strand
TTTCCTGCATCACCAGCTGTTCGCGGGTTTGTTGCAGCCGGTGCACAACATTGGCATTGGCGACCGCAATGGCAATAGTGCTGCATAACGTGCGTAGCAAATCGGATTGTTCATTTAAAAACGCATACTGTTGCGGGCTTTGCACGGTCAGGCAGCCAATTTGTTCGCCTTTGACAGTGAGCGGGAAATACAACACCGACTGCATGGCCGCCCCGACCAATGGCGTCGGCAGATCAGGCAGATACAATAAAAAGTCCTGCCGCGTGCGCGTCTGAATTTCACGTTGCTGGGCAAAACAGACGGCTGCAAGGTTCGACTGCCCCTGCAACATCAGCTCAAACGGGGGCATCAGCTGGCCATTTTCCACCCAATGACCAAACTCCAGCACCTGTTGCTCGACTTTGTACACGCCGATCGCCAGCACATGGACATCCATCAGGTCGTTCAGGCTGCGGTGTACCAGCAATAAAATTTCCTGCAGATCCAATGACGCGGTAATTTGCCGTGCCACAGTCTGCAGTAATGATAAATCCCGGTATGAGTTACTGAGCGCCTGATGCTGACTTTTCAGTTCGCTGGTACGCTGGTCTACCACTTTTTCCAGCCACAAGCGCGTTTTGCGCTCATGCCGCAGCCGGTATTGCATGACAAACCAGATCAGGCTCAATGCCAGCACTGCCATCAGCCCTTTAAACCACCAGGTCAGCCACCAGGGCGGCAGAATGTCGATGGTGATCTGATTGGCAGGCTGGCCGGCCCAGCTTTGGCCCGGCGAACGCGCCATCACTTCAAATTGGTAACGACCCGGCGCCAGCCGTGTATAGGTGGCCACCGGATTCACCGCATCGGTTTCTATCCAGTCCCGATCAAAACCAAGCAACCGGTAGCGGTATTGCATTGACAACGGATCAACAAAATTCAGTGCCGAAAAATGCAGACTGAACATGTCCTGCTCGTAACGCAGCTGAATTTGCTCGGCAAATCCCGGCGCTTTCTGCAGCATCGTATCAGGGCTACCAACCTGCACCTGCCGGTTAAACAGGCTAAATCCGGTCAACCGCACCGGCAAGGCAGTATCTGGCTCCAGCAATTTTTTCGCCGGATAAATATCCAGGCCCTGACTGCCACCGCGATATTGCCGCTGCTGTGGGTCAACAAACCAGGCACCAATCCAGGTTGTGCTTTGAAAACCATGCATCTCGCCGAATTGCACCAGACCACCCGGCAGCAGTTTATTGCGATACAGCAATAAAAACTGTGGCGCCGCTTCCAGGTATTTGTCGTGGTCAGCGGGACTCAGATACGCCTTAAAACCTTCGACACTGTCGGCTTGCTGTGGGTGATACAACACGCGATGGTTAATATTGCCGGCGCGGATCCACAGGTGGCCACCTTCCGGGTAAATCAGCTGAATGCCATCAAAGCGCAGACCTGAGCCGTCCGACGCCTGCCAGCTCTGCAGCTGGCCGGTGTTTTTGTTCAGCCGGACCAGACCTTGATCCGCCAGGCCAATCCAAAGGAAATCCTGGGTATCGCTGGCAAGAATGGACACCACGGCATTGTTCAGCGCGACGCCGGGTCTGACCGTCTGCTGAAAATGCCGGACCTGACCTTGTTCCAGCAAAAACAAGCCTTCGCCGCGGCTACCAATCCACAACCGGTCAGCACTGTCCAGATGCAGGTTACCGATATGCGGCTGCTGGCCGTCGCGTAACGGCTGCAACTGCCACTGCCGGGTCGCTGGCTCAAAGCTGAACAAACCGGCATCGGTACCGACATAGACCAGACCGTTCTTTGCTTGCACCACTTGCCGCGCCAGTGTCGGTTGTTTACTCAGGCCCGCGATCACCGGCAGCGGCCAGCGCTGCACCGTATAACGCCCAAGATCAAGTTCAGCCAAACCGGCATCACGATTGGCCAACCAGATTTGCTGATCGGATAAATACCAGATGCCAAACACATCACCGTGCGCCAGCAACTTGTTGTCACCCGGACCGAGCGGAATATTACGTACTTGCTGCGCCTGCGCTGACACACCAAACACACCTACCGGAGTCTTCAGCCAAAGTGTGTGTTGTTGATCAAACAGCAGACCGGTCAGGTTGTTACTCGGTAACTGATAACTGACCAGCGGATTGGCTTTAAACAATTGCCAGCGGTCACTGCCGGCCGGCGCGTACCACAACCCTTTGTCATAACTACTGACCCAGCGGCCGCCGGTCCGGTCAAAACCGATATCGGTCAGTAAGCCATGTTGCAGCAAAGCCGGTTGATGGCGCTCTGGTCGTAAAATACCGCTGGCACTGTCGAACTGATACAAACCGCCGCCGTAGCTGGTCAGCCAGATCTGGCCTTGTGCATCGGCTGCAATCGCTGTGACTGCGGCTGTGGTTAATGCAGAGCTATGTACACTCAGCAACTGTTTGTGACCTTGTTGCGGATGCCAGCGGATCGCACCGCCTTGCAACACACTGCGGTTGCGCAGCGGCGCGTTGCCGGTGCCAATCCACAAATAACCGCTGCTGTCGCGAAAGAGCGCATTGATATACAAGCTATCCAGTTCATTCAACGGCAACGGCAGTGCAACGGTTTCCAGACGGGCACTGTCCGGATCCCAGCGTAATAAACCACCGCCATAGGTACCGACCCATAACTCGCCGGCCGGGTCCTGATACACCACTGAAATTTCAACTTGTTGTTGCTCGCCGGGCAGCGCCGGCAAAGGCACACGGCTGAATTGTTCCGTCGCCGGATTAAAACGATTCAGCCCACCATAGCGGGTGCCGATCCACAGGATCCCCTGCCGGTCGACCAACAGACTGGACACCCAATCTGCCGACATCGCATTGGTTTTGGCCGGATCGGCCTGATAAGCTTTGACTTGCTGGCCGTCAAACCGATACAGCCCATGTTGTGTACCGACCCACAAAAAGCCTTGTTGGTCCTGCGCCAGCGCTGTGGCTTGTGCAAGTTTTGGTGAAACCCGGGTCAGATTCAGAAAGCGGCTATACACCTCTGAGTGTTCAATGCTGCTCCCGCCACTGGACGGTGCCGCGGACAATCGCAGTGAAACGCTGCATAACAATATGATCAGGCAGTAAATCCGCCAGTTCAGCATCTGTATCTATCCGGATTAAAAGCAACTTTGACCAGTATTGTTGCTTTTTCCTGCCTGTGCAATCAAAGTTGCGGCTGACGATGCCCGCACCGCTCATCTGCTGCAGCTGAGCTATCGCGCTGTCACAATCGGATCGTCGCGACAAACAGCAGCATCAGCAGGATCCAACCTGCTACCAGTACCAGACTGCGCAGATCCAACCGGCGAAACAACCACCAGTCCAGCCCCGCCAGCAACAACGCAGGCCAAATCACCCATAAACTTAATCCCAGCATTTTGCCCGCTCCTGTGGCTAAATCCTGCGATCAAAATAATTTAAATGAGAATTATTTGCAATTAGAAAAAAGACCAGTTAAGGTATGCAACGTCAGGATGACACACCGATTCTTGCCCGGTGCATGGAGGGATCCACTCCACGGTAGTCCCAGTCTCCGATTGGGTGTTTGCTGTTCTGCAGTGACTTTGCGGGGGACGTTTGCGCCGTCCCCCGTTTTTTTATGTCCAGGGAAGGGCGGTACACCGAAAATGCAGGAGCAATTTTCGGTGAGGCGCTGCCAGCCATGGCGCTCACCCTAGAGGTTAGTCTGCAGCTTTGGTTTCCGTTTGTTGCAGCATCAACGTCAATAGTTGCGCCGTTAGTTCAAATTCGGTTTGCTGGCGCTCGTCCAGGCTTTTGCCAGCTGCGTCGGCATATAACAAACCGAACAAGCGTTTATCCACACGTACAGAGGCGACAAAACAATCGCCGTCATAGGGCAGAAACTGCTGCAAAGCTCCGAGCGCCGGCCCGTATTGTTGTTTTTTATGCCAGTACACCTGGTCCTGCCGCAGCAAATCGTATAACACTTCGCCTTTGTGTAATTGTTCTAAAGAGATAGCGGCCTGATTGCGCCACAGCTGAGTGTCCCGGCCGGCAACGTAACTGGGTGCAAAGCTTTTACTCTGATAATCCATCAGCAGCAGTGCCACCCGTGGCAGGCCGACGCCTTCCTGCAGACAAATCACGGTGGCATGCAGCAGTCGTGACAAACTGTCGTTGACCCGTTGTAATTTCAGCAGAGTATTCAGCTGGGTACTGAATTCATAACCGGTGCGCTCCGGCTCTTCACTGTGCGCCAGAATTTGCGTCCGATTTGGCAATAAAGGCACCAGACTTTCGGCGTTGTATTGATTGGCAGTCAGCGCAGCTTCTTCGGCCATCAGCAACACCTGCTGCTGGCTTTCTTCGAACGTCAGCTGACAGATCTGCGCCACTTGGGCACAATTTTCCAGCATTTTGGCATTTTGCAGGCCGGCACTGAGGTGCACGCTGATACTGTCGGCCAGATTAACCAGTGCACCGACAGAACCAGTTGGCACACTTTGTTGCACCGCTTCCAGGATAAAGTCGCCGAGTTTCCATTCTTTCACCAGTTCCCGGCTCAGATGGTCGATGCCAACACCCAAAAACTTCATCGCAATGGCATGTTCATCGTCAGGATATTCGCGGCATTCACGGACAAAATTCTCTGCCACCGGTTCGCGTGTGGCCAGCAAGGCCAATTTACCGATATGACGCAATAAAGCGGCAATAAAGACTAATTCACGCTTTGCTGCATCGGCCCGCGGTACCAGCGCCCGGGCCTGAACAGCGGCGTGAAATGACTGACTGAGTTGTTGCAGCAACAATTGGCGCGGCTTGCCTTGTAAAAAGCTGTCGATCAGGCTGCTGGCCAACGTGATGTTTTTGATTTCGAGAAACCCCACCTGGATAATAGCGCGGGATACGGTCTGGATCGGCTTGCCCGACCTGTTGTAATGCACGGCATTGGCGACACGTAACACTTTGGTGGTCAGGCCGGCATCCCGCAGCACAATCTTTGCCAGGTCGTCGGCATTGCCTTCGTTGCGTTCATCCAGCTGACAAATTTGCTGCACCACCAAATCCAGTGCCGGCATTTGCTGGTTCAGGATTAATTTCAGCCAGGCTTGCAGGCCCCTGATCTCAGTCATCGCGAACTTCTCTCCTAACACCGATACTGCTGATATTTCAGTGTAGTTGGAAATACTACTGACTCGCCATCGCCCCAGATGTACAGGGCCTAGACACCATGATCCTGATGACCTAAACCCGGATCAACAAAGCACAACAAACCTTAATGAATATGTTTGT
>JAIXSW010000399.1 GCA_027484495.1 Gammaproteobacteria bacterium | reverse complement strand
CGATAAGCTGCAAGTGCGGCGGCAGTCACAGGTGCAGCTGTAACAGCATGCGGTGCAATGCGCTGCGCTTATTTCACCCTACACAGGTTCATTTTGATACTGGTAGGGTGTGTAGAGCGCAGCGAAACACTCCGGGAGTCGCACTCCGGGAGTCGCACTCCGGGAGTCGCACTCCGGGTGTCGCACACCGCGAGTCGCAGGTTAAATATCGCCAAAGCCTGCCAACACCAACTTGCCAATCACCGAGCCCTGTTCCAACAGTGTATGGGCCTGACGCAGATTGGCGGCATTAATAACCCCCAGATGCTGACCTGCGGTGCTTTTTAATAAACCGGCGTCGACCAGCGCAGACACTTCGCGCAGCAGCTGTTGCTGGGCAATCTGATCCGGCGTCTGAAATAACGAGCGGGTGAACATCAGTTCCCAGTGCAGGCTGATGCTTTTGAGCTTCAGCGGCCGGATATCCAGCGCTTCCACCGGGTCATCAATCAGCGCCAGTTTGCCTTGCGGCGCTAAGGCATCAATAAACTGCTGATAATACGCCGCGGTATCGACCAGGCTAACGACATGGCTGACTTGCTCGACACCAATCCGCGCCAGTTCTTGCTGTAGCGGTAGCTGGTGATTAATCACTGCATCGGCGCCTAAAGCACTGACCCAGGCCTGTGATTCTGGCCGTGACGCTGTGGCGATGACAAAAGCGTCGGTTTTTAATTTGGCCAGCTGGATTAACACTGAACCGACACCGCCGGCGGCGCCGCTAACCAGCAATACTTTGCGCTTGAACTGCGGGGCTGGCTGCTCAAGTTGCAGGCGGTCAAACAATAATTCCCAGGCGGTGATTGCGGTCAGTGGTAACGCCGCAGCATCGGCAAACGACAAGCTTTGTGGTTTAGGGCCGACCAGCCGTTCGTCAACAACATGATAAGCACTATTGGCGCCCGGCCGGTTTAACGCACCGGCATAAAATACCGCGTCACCGACTTTGTAAGCTGTCACCGCCTCACCGGTCGCGACCACGACACCTGACGCATCCCAGCCCAGCACTTCTGCACTGACGATACCGTCTTTACTTTGCGATGCACGGCGTTGGCGGATTTTATAATCGACCGGATTGGCGGCGATGGCTTCGACTTTGACCAGCAGGTCATAGGGGCCGGGTGTCGGCACCGGCAAGGCTAAATCAATCAGGGCTTCCGCGTCGCTGATCGGCAGCGATTGCAGATAACCCACAGCGGGCATCATGGTTGGGATTAATTGCGTAGCTGACATAAAAACTCCGGATAGTTCAATCGAAACGGGCCGCTGCAAGCACGTGCTTGCAGCCATGTTCAACAGATGCTGCACATTGTGCCGGATTGACATTGATAGAAAAACAGCATAATTAAGCATTCTTTATCAAATGAAATTTGAAAATGCTGCAAGTTCAGGATTTAGCTTTATTCCAGCAGATAGTCCGCACCGGCAATATCAGTGCGGCGGCGCGACAGTTTGATTTAACCCCGGCGGCGGCTTCGGCGGCGCTAAAACGGCTGGAACAGCACCTTGGCGCGGCGTTATTGCTGCGCAGTACCCGCAGTTTAAAATTGACGCCGGCCGGTGAGTTGTTTTTACAACATTGTCAGAACGCGCTGGAAGCACTGGCGCAGGGCGAGCAGGCGATGCAGCAGATTGCGGTCGATATCGGCGGTGAATTGCGGCTGGCCGCGCCCAGTGATCTGGGCCGCAACTGGTTATTGCCCAAACTTGATACTTTGCTGGCGCGTTTTCCGCAGCTGAAACTGCGGCTGGAACTCGGCGATCGGGTGGCCGGTTTACAACGTGAACAGGTCGATGTGGCGCTGCGCTATGGCGCTTTAACCGATCCGGCACTGGTGGCGTTTTTTATCGCCGAAGTGCCGCGCATCGTCTGTGCCGCGCCGCAATATCTGCAAGTTTATGGCTCGCCGGAGCAGCCTCTGCAGCTGCAACAACACAATTGCCTGCTGTATATGATTGACGAGCGCACCTTTGACCGCTGGCGTTTCAGCGGGCCGCAGGGCCTGTTGCAGGTCAATGTGCAGGGCAACCGCATCAGCAACGACGCTGAACTGGTGCGGCGCTGGGCGGTGGCCGGTCATGGTATTGCGCTGAAATCGGCGCTCGATATGGCCGCCGATTTACGCGCCGGTCATGTCGTGCCGCTACTGCAGGATTATCCGGCGCCGAAGCTGCAGCTACATCTGGTCTGTGCCAGTCGCCATCAGGTGACGCCGGCGGTGTTGATGTTACGCGATGAGCTGCGTCGCTGGGTGGCAGATGAGCTGGCGGCGCTGCTGTAGTTGCGCCGTCAGACGGAGCTGCAAAGGTGCTGCAATCTGGTGACTTGGCTTTATTTGGGGTAAATTGCAGGTTTTGTCGCACTGATCAGGGATTTTTATGTTGTTTAGGGACTTGCTAGATTTTGGTGCGCAAAATTGGAGATGGCTTGTAATTACGATTCCTGCAGCTTTGGCTTTTATCGCTGCCTTTATCTTTGTTAGCACAAAGAACTCTAACGACAAGAAAACGGAATCTCAGGCTACAGACAAGCAGTCAATTGAATCTACGCTGGAAGCTTCTCATTCTGAAAACAAGAAGCCAGACGACTTTGAGCCTAAACACGAGAAGCTCCCTCGATTCGTATTAATAGCAACGATGATACTAATCATAATGTTGGTGCTATACGTAATAATTGTAATCGGGACTTTTGTTGAGCACTTTCATCAGCGAGGTCTTCAGCCAGACTTTGATAAGTGGGGCCAGGTTGGGGACTTCTTCGGCGGAAT
>JAIXSW010000243.1 GCA_027484495.1 Gammaproteobacteria bacterium | reverse complement strand
GCGATCACGTGGATTTTATCTTCACCCAGCGTGTCTTTGAACGCCGGCATCTGACCGTTACGGCCCAGACGCAGAGTCTGTTCAATCGAACCGGCAGAACCACCATACAACCAGGTACTGTCAGTCAGGTTAGGCGCACCGAATGGCAGGTTATGCGCCAGAGAGCCTTTACCATCCATGCCGTGACAGGCTGCACACATACCGAATTTAGCTTTACCAGCGGCAGCGTCATTATCGTTGACTTTACGGCCAGACAGGCTCAGTACATAAGCGGTCATTTCTTTCACGCCCTGGTCACCCAGTGCTTCACCCCAGGCTGGCATTGCCGCTTTCCGGCCATGACGCAGGGTTTCCACGATCTTGTCTGCAGTGCCACCGTATAACCAGTCGTTGTCCGTCAGGTTCGGGAAACCACGCTGACCACGGGCATCTGAGCCGTGACATTGAGCACAGTTTTGCAGGAACAGACGTTGCCCGACTTTTAATGCGTCTTTGTCAAATGCCAGTTCTTCGACCGGACGGCTGGTGTACTTCGCAAACTCTTTAGCGAAAGTACCTTCAGCTTTGATGTATTCCGCATCCAGCTGAGAAGGGGTACCCGCGGCTTTTTGTGCTTCAATCGCTGCTTTTGATTCAGCCAGTGATTTTACGCCCTGGTTTGAGCTGGTCCAGCCAAACAGGCCTTTCCAATTCCCTAAACCCGGATAAGCCGCGAAGTAATACACCGCCCAAACGAAGGTGGCGTAAAACATAATGGTCCACCATCTTGGCAGCGGGTTATTGATTTCAGAGATCCCGTCAAATTCATGACCGGTGGTTTCGTTTTCGGCGACGCCAACATGGTTTTTCAGGTTCCATGTCAGCAACACAAAGCATACAACCAGACATGCCAGTGTTAATACAATGATCCAAGCACTCCAAAAGCTACTCATGATCCGACTCCTGTTGTTGTTTTTGTTGTGGCTTTTGCTCATCAGCAAAAATAGCGTTTGCGGCCTGGTCAAAATCTGGTTTGCGTTTTAACACAAACAGCCAGAACACCAGGGCGATAAAAGCCACAAAAATAATCACGGTGAAAATGCTGTGTAAAGTAACGAAGTCCATGGCAATTACTTCAGTGCAGTGCCCAGTGATTGCAGATAGGCAATCAGGGCCTGCATTTCAGTTTTACCTTTCACGGCTTCTTGTGCAGCGGCAATTTCTTCCGCTGAGTACATCACACCATCTGCGTCGTCTTTGTGCATTTTGCCTTTGGTCAGCACGTTAAATGTTGCCATTTTCTTCGCTGTTAGCTGACCATCCAGCACTGTGCTATCCAACCATGGATAAGCAGGCATATTGGACTGAGGCACCACAGAACGTGGGTCCATCAGGTGGGCATAATGCCAGTCGTCGCTATAACGACCACCAACACGGGCCAAATCCGGACCTGTGCGCTTAGAGCCCCACAGGAACGGATGTTCCCAAACGCTTTCACCGGCAACAGAGTAGTGACCATAACGTTCCACTTCATGACGGAACGGGCGGATCATCTGACTGTGGCAGTTGGTACAACCTTCGCGGATAAACACATCACGGCCTTCCAGCTGCAGTGCAGTATAAGGCTTGAGGCCATCCACAGGTTCGTTGGTTTCGCTGATAAACATCAGTGGCGTGATCTCAACCATGGTACCGAAGCTGATCGCAACAACAGTCAGAATACCGAGCCAGCCAACGTTTTTTTCAATTTTATCGTGATAATTCTTAGACATGACCGACTCCTTATGCCGCTTCTGCGATTGGCTCTAACGTACCTTGTTTGGCACGTACGGTTTTAATCACGTTGTAAGCCATGACCAGCATGCCGGTGACGACGAAACAACCACCGATGAAGCGCATCAGGTAGAACGGATAAGAAGCTTCCAGCGACTGCACAAAGCTGTACGTCAGGGTGCCGTCAGTATTGACCGCACGCCACATCATGCCTTGCATAATACCGCTGATCCACAGAGCGACGATGTACAGAACAACGCCAGTTGTGTGTAACCAGAAGTGGGTGTTAATCAGTTTGACGCTGTACATACGGCCTTGCGCAAATACGGCAGGGATCAGGTGATACAGCGCGCCGATAGAGACCATTGCAACCCAGCCTAAAGCACCTGAGTGAACGTGACCAACGGTCCAGTCTGTGTAGTGAGACAGTGCGTTGACTGATTTGATTGCCATCATCGGGCCTTCGAACGTCGACATGCCGTAGAAAGACAGAGAAACGATCAGGAAACGTAAGATTGGGTCAGTTTTCAGTTTATGCCAGGCACCAGATAACGTCATGATACCGTTAATCATGCCACCCCAGCTTGGGACAAACAGAATGACCGACATCACCATACCAACGGACTGAGTCCAGTCAGGCAGGGCAGTGTAGTGCAAGTGGTGAGAACCAGCCCAGATGTACAGCGCAATCAGTGCCCAGAAGTGCACCACTGACAGGCGGTAAGAGTAAACCGGACGGCCTGCTTGTTTTGGTACGAAGTAATACATCATACCGAGGAAGCCAGCAGTTAACAGGAAGCCTACCGCGTTGTGACCGTACCACCACTGCACCATCGCATCGACGGCACCGGCGTAGATTGAATAAGACTTGGTAAATGAAACCGGGATCACCATGCTGTTTACAATGTGCAGCGCGGCAACAGTGATAATAAAACCACCGTAGAACCAGTTAGCAACATAGATGTGGCTGGTTTTGCGTTTTACCAGAGTGCCGAAGAATACTATGGCGTAGCTGATCCAAACGACTGCAATCAATAAATCGATTGGCCATTCCAGTTCGGCGTATTCTTTGCTCTGGCTGATACCCTGTGGCAGGGTGATCGCTGCAGCGATGATGACGACCTGCCAGCCAATAAAGGTAAACATGGCAAGCTTTTCGGCGAACAGCCGGACCTGACAGGTACGCTGGACGACATAATAAGACGTGGCGAATAACGCACTGGTACCAAACGCGAAAATCACCGCGTTGGTGTGGAGAGGACGAAGACGGCTATAAGTTAACCAGGCAGTATCAAAGTTCAGTGCTGGCCAGTAAAGTTGTGCCGCAATTAAAACACCCACGCTCATGCCGACTATGCCCCACAACACGGTTGTGAGTGCAAATAGGCGGACAACTGTGTAGTTGTAGTCAACATTTAACGATTGTGTATGGCTCATGTTGAGTTCCGCTGCAGTTTTTTGCTAGTTAGTAAATGAAAACACCCGAGGGCGACCTTTCTTATTTTAGATTTGCCGTAGCTTCCGCCAAACCACTGACTCAGCTCGCTTTCACAGCCCATCTTTGCGCCGGATCATACGAGCTTTACCCCTAAAAAGATAGGCAGATACGCCGGTTTTATGATTTAGAACAATGTTGCTGCTCAGAAAATATTCAATTGAAGCAACAATTTCCGTTGCAGTGTAGATAGGATAGAATAACGGTCCGCGCTGTAAAGGGAATGACCGATGTCTTTTAGAAAATGCCTGTGGTTGGTGCTGATATTCTGTTGTGTGTCCTGTACGCCACAGGGCGGACAACAGTCAGAGGTGCGTCAGGTCCAAAAGGGGGCTGCTGAGCTCAACTATCAGCCGGCGCGGCTGCAGACCGAAACGCCGCTGAGTTTAGCGATCCGTACGCCATCGGGCTGGCAATTACACAAAGCGACCCTGGTCGGACTGAGTATGGAAATGCCGCGCATGCCGCTGTTTTTCACTCAGACCGTCGAGCAGGCGCAGTCAAACTGGCAAACACAGTTTTTGATTGGCGCTTGTGCTGATGCGCAAATGACCTGGCGGTTGGAATTACTGTTTATTGATGACAAAGGCGCTGAACAGCGCCTGTCGGATGAGCTTGTCGTCTATCGGCGCTGACGCGCGTCGCCGTGTTTGGTTAAAGTCTGCCAATCGTCATCTGTAAGTCCAGCGCCTTTGTATCCTGCAGCGATAAGCGCGCCGTTTCTGCACAGACAAACTTCGGCCATTGCTGCGGGCCAATCTCTTTGGCTGCGCTGCCTTTAACCTGGCCTGGGTTCCATACCACAGAGGCATCGTGTCCAGCCTGTTGCAATACCAGAGTGGCAGGTGTCTGCAGGGTCAAAGTCGCGGCAGCGCCTTGATAAATTCGGTCTATTTCGTCGCCAAACTGCAGCGCAGCTGATGTCTCGGCAGGCTCTACTTTATTTATAAAGGTCGCTGGCAATGGCGATACTGTCGCGTGACGCACATCATCACAGGCAAAATAAGTATGGAGTGCCGCCTGCTGTCGCGTTAAGTCATTGCAGTGCAGATGCAAATGCAGGCCCTTTTGGTTCAGCAGATATTGGCACTGCAACCTGACTTTGCCCGCTTGCCATGGAATATTGTCAAATTCAGCCTGCAAAATCAGCAGCGCGTGATCGCTGCAGCTTTCATCGGCGACTTGTTGCCACAAATGGGTACGGGCCAGACCATGATTTGGCACCTGCTGTTGCGTCAATGCCGGATCGACCGGACCAAACCAGGGCCAGCACACTGGCACACCACCGCGAATTGGATGCTGGTTTTGCCAATCAGTAGTCGGTGACAACCAGAGCAATTCTTCGCCTTTAAGCGTTAGTGACAACACCTGCCCGCCATACAGCGACACAACGGCCGTGTAGTCAGCGAAACTAAAGCGGATGCAGGGCAAAGCAGTGAGATGTGCGAAACCGTCCAGATGAATAAAATTTGCCATAAATTTAAGCTCTTAGCAGCGAAAGTCGGTTTGATTGTGTGCCGGACAACCCTGAGAAGCAAGCTGAGCATCGGGACTTTTTCACTGGTCCGCGCTGAGCAATTGTCGTGGCAGGAGCAAGATCAGTTGTTCTGCGGTCGCAAACCGGCTATTGCTTTGATCTTGGCATAAAAAAAGGCGACCGAAGCCGCCTTAATCTGAAAGCATGCTGCTTAGGACTTCATCAGTTCAACAGTGTTGTCGAGCATCCGGTTAGAGAAACCCCACTCGTTGTCGTACCAGGCCATCACTTTGACCAGACGGCCATTCACCCGCGTTTCGGTGGCATCAAAAATCGATGACATCGGATTGTGGTTAAAGTCGACTGACACCAGTGGCAGGTCGTTGACTGCAAGCACCTGATTCATCGGGAACTGCGCCGCAGCGTCACGGATGATTTGGTTCACTTCTTCAATGGTCGTTTCGCGACCGGCGATAAAGGTTAAGTCGACCAGTGATACGTTAATCGTTGGTACACGTACCGCCAGGCCATCAAACTTGCCTTTTAACGCCGGAACCACCAGACCTACCGCTGCAGCAGCACCGGTTTTGGTTGGGATCATCGACATCGCCGCAGCACGGGCACGGCGCACGTCGGTGTGATAGACATCAGATAAACGCTGGTCGTTGGTGTAAGCATGGATAGTTGTCATCAGGCCAGACTCAATGCCGAGAATATCATTCAGCGGCTTAGCGATAGGCGACAGACAGTTCGTGGTGCAGCTGGCATTGGAGATAATGGTCATTTCCGGGGTGATCACATCGTGGTTCACACCATATACCACAGTTGCATCAACATCTTTTGCCGGTGCAGAGATGATGACTTTTTTCGCACCCGCAGTCAGGTGAGCGCCGGCAGACTGGCGGTCAGTGAACAGACCGGTACATTCCAGCACCACATCAACTTTTAAATCAGCCCAAGGCAGATTGGCCGGGTTGCGTTCGCTCAGTGTCAGGATCTCGTCCTGATTGACATAAATCGCTTTGTCAGAATGCTCAACATTGGCGAAGAAAATACCGTGCGCCGTGTCGTACTTCAGCAGGTGTGCGTTAATCGATGCGTCACCTAAATCATTAATGGCGACGACTTTGATGTCGTATGACTTCTTACTTTCATATAAAGCACGTAAAACATTGCGGCCGATACGGCCAAAACCATTGATCGCGACACGAATTGTCATAAGGCACCCCTGATGCTGTCGAATTGTGTAGTAAAATTACATGTTTTTCCGCCATTTTCAAGCGGAAATTTGTTATGCAATCGTATTTATGTAATTTAATGACGTAATCTGCGATTTTGCCATCGACGCTGTTTTTTAAAGTCTTATACTGCTTGCCAAAGCCGGTTGCGGGCACAGAACCCAATTGTAAATCCGGCATGGACAGAGCGACGAAACCGAGTTGGAGCCTTTATGGACAAAACACTGCTGGCCGAACTGATCGGCTTTAATGGCATTGAAACGCAATTTACCGATGCCTGGGGCAAGCCTGCCGAAGTGGCAGAAAAAGATCAGTTACGCATGCTTTGTGCATTGGGCTTCGACGTCAGTGACAATGCCAAAGCAGCAGCGCAACTGCGTGAACGTCAATTGCTGCATTGGGCCGAGCCGTTAGATCCGGTGTCGGTGCAAAACCGGGCCGAACAATTGACCTTAGAATTACGCCTGCCACTGGCGCAGGTGCATCAGGCGCTGACAGTGACGGTCATCAGCGAAGCAGGGCAGTCGCAGCAGTTTAAGCTGGTTGCCGTCGACGACGGTGAGCTGACGCAAGTATCGGTATTTGATGAAGTTGAATACCAGCAATACGAATTCATGCTGCCGCTGGCGCTGCCATACGGTTACCACCGGCTGGAATTACAGATCGACGGCGACGATGACGATTTCAGTCAGTCATTGATCGTGGTGCCGGAGCGTTGTTATCAGCCAGCAGCGTTTACACAGCAGAAACAGTGGGGCATTTCGGTGCAACTGTATGCGGTGAAGTCGGATCTGAACTGGGGTTTTGGTGACTTTGCTGATTTAGCTCAGCTGGTGAACTATCTGGCGGCGCAGGGCGCAGATTTTGTCGGCTTAAACCCAATCCATGCTTTGTATCCGGCAATGCCGGAGTCTGCCAGTCCATATAGCCCATCAAGCCGGCGCTGGCTTAATATGATTTATCTGAGCGTGGCGCAGATGCCGGGTTTCAGTCAGTGTGCTGCTTTGCAGCAACAGCTGGCGCAAGCCGATTTCCAGGCGCAATTACAGGCGCAGCGCGACAAACATTGGGTTGATTACAGCGGCGTGATGCAACTGAAATTGCCGGCCCTGCGAGCGTTGTATCAGTGGTATCTTGATCAGGGCCAAAAAGATGTGGCGCTGTCTGCTGAATTTGACCGTTTTGTTGCTGAAGGCGGTGACAGTCTGCGTCAACTGGCGCTGTATGACGCCTTGCACTTACATCTGATTGCCAAAGACCCACACGCCTGGGGCTGGCCAAACTGGCCGGAACAATATCGCAGCGCAGACAGCGAGGCGGTGCAGGCCTTTGCTTTAGCCAATCAGCACGACATCGGCTTTTTCAGCTATCTGCAATTCTGTGCGCAGCAACAGCTGGCCAAAGTGCAGCAGCAAGCTAAAGAACACGGCATGTTACTGGGCCTGTATCGCGACTTAGCAGTCGGCGTCAGTGAAGCCTCGACCGAGATTTGGGCTAATCCGGAATTATACTGTCGCGACGCCAGCGTTGGTGCACCACCGGATATTCTGGGGCCAAAAGGTCAGAACTGGGGCCTGCCGCCGATGTACCCATACGAATTATTCCGCCAGGCCTATCAGCCAATGATCGACCTGTTTCGCGCCAATATGCGCGATTCCGGTGCGCTGCGGATTGACCACGTGATGGCGTTACTGCGGTTGTGGTGGGTCCCTAAAGGTTCAGTGTCGGCCGGTGAAGGTGCGTATCTGTATTATCCAATCATGGATTTACTCGGCATTCTGGCGCTGGAAAGTCAGCGGCAGCAAGCGGTGGTGATTGGTGAAGACCTCGGCACTGTGCCGGATGGCATCTTTGAGTTGCTGCAGCAGTTTGGCATGTACTCCTATCGCATTTTCTTCTTTGAACAAGCCGAAGATGGCGGTTACATCTCGACGGCGCATTATCCGGTGCAGGCGATGTCGGCACTGACCACTCACGATATGCCGACGCTGATTGGTTTCTGGCACTGTTCAGATCTGAAATTAGGTTTACAGCTTGGATTGTACACCGAAGAGATCCTGCCAGGCTTGTATCAGGACCGCCATGCGGCCAAGCAACGCATCCTTGATTCGCTGCACGGTCACAATATGTTGCCGGCCGATTATCCGCGAACGGTGGAGCATCTTGGCATGGATCGCACTTTGAGTTTTGCCTTACAGCAACATCTGGCGCGCGGCAGTTGCCAGCTGTTATGTCTGCAACTGGAAGACTGGATGGAGATGACTGAGCCGGTAAACGTGCCGGGTACCAGCGATGAATACCCGAACTGGCGGCGCAAACTGAGCATGACGCTGGAACAACTGGCACAGCAGGAACATATCAAATCTCACCTGAAGCAATTGACAGTTAACCGCAGAACAGGCTTATATTCATAATCTTAATGCATATAGCTCCGGTACCTGAGTACCGGAGCCCCCGCAATTCCCGCTTTTAATGACACAGGATTTGTTATGCCAGACCATCAGCTTCAAGCTCTAAACGACGTGCGTTGCGCGCAGCCATTTACCGTACTTGGCTGGCAAACTGCAGAAAAAGGCCTGTTGATCCGGGCCTTTTTGCCATCTGCACTGCAGGTGGAAGTCGTAGCACTCGACGATGGCAAAGTGCTCGGCGTGATGACGCCGGTGGCGGCTATCGCCGGATTATTTGAACTGGCGCTACCGCGCCGGAAAAACCCGCAGCCATATCGTCTGCAGGTGCAGACCGCGCATCACAGCTACAGTGTGATTGACCCTTATCAATTTAAAGATGAAGCGTTTTTCGCCGTGCATCACGTCAATACCAGACCGGAAAATCTGTACCAGCAATTAGGTGCGCAGCTGGTTGAAGTCAAAGCAGGTAAGCAGACGATCAGCGGGACCCGTTTTGCCGTGTATGCACCACATGCCAGTGCCGTCAGCCTGATCGGCGATATGAACAACTGGGACGGACGCTGTCATCCGATGGAGCGCACGGCGTGCGGACACTGGGTGCTGTATGTGCCGGAAGTGGCGGCTGGTGTGCGTTACAAATTTGAAATCAAAGATGCGGCCGGGCATTTATTACCGCATAAAGCCGACCCAATGGCTTTTGCGGCGGAACAATTCCCGTCGCATGCATCTTTAGTGTTCGACCACAGCCGCTACCAGTGGCAGGACAGTGCCTGGCAAAACCGCGACCACCAGCCGTACCAAAGTCCAATGAGCATTTATGAAGTGCATTTGGGTAGCTGGCGCACCCATGCCGATGGCAGTTTCCTGACATATCCAGAACTGGCAGAGCAGCTCATTCCGTATGTGCTCGATATGGGCTACACCCACATTGAACTGTTACCAGTGCTGGAGCATCCTTATACCGGCTCCTGGGGCTACCAGCCTTTGGGCATGTTTGCGGTCACATCGCGGTTTGGCACACCTGATCAATTTAAGGCCTTTGTAGATGCTTGCCATGCCGCCGGCATTGGCGTGTTACTTGACTGGGTGCCGGCGCATTTCCCGGAAGACGGTCATGGCCTGGCCCGGTTTGACGGCGGTCATCTGTATGAATACGCCGATCCGCGTCGCGGCTGGCATCCGGACTGGAATTCCTGCATTTATGACTTCGGCAAAGACTATGTCCGGCAATTTTTAGTCGCCAGTGCCTTGTTCTGGCTGGATAAATTTCATATTGACGGCCTGCGCGTTGATGCCGTGGCGTCGATGCTTTACTTAGATTATTCACGCGAACATGGTGAATGGATCCCGAATATCGATGGTGGTAACCACAACTATGAAGCCATCAGTTTGCTGAAATGGCTGAATCAGGAAGTCTACAGCAAGCATCCGCGCGCGATGACGATCGCCGAAGAATCGACTTCGTTTGCCGGCGTCAGCCGTCCGGTCGATTTAGGTGGCCTCGGCTTTGGCTTCAAGTGGAACATGGGCTGGATGAACGATACGCTGCGCTACATCAGCAAAGATCCGGCCTACCGCAAATACCACCACAATGATCTGACGTTCTCGATGGTGTATGCGTACAACGAGAATTTTATTCTGCCACTGTCCCATGATGAAGTGGTGCACGGCAAAGGCAGCATCCTGAATAAAATGCCGGGCGATGAATGGCAACAGGCGGCCAATCTGCGCGCTTATTACGCCTTTATGTTTGCCCATCCTGGCAAAAAACTGAATTTTATGGGCAATGAATTCGGTCAGGGCACCGAGTGGAATCACAATCTGGCTTTACCGTGGTTTTTATTGGATTTTGAAAAACATCGTGGTATCTCGCAATTGTTCCGCGACCTCAATCATACGTATCAGCGCTGCAAACCTTTGTACGAGCTGGACCATCAGGCGGGCGGTTTTGCCTGGATTGACCATCAGGACGCCGATCACAGTACGGTATCGTTCCGCCGCCTAGACAGCAGTGGTGATGTGGTTTATGTAGTCAGCAATTTTACTCCGGTCGCTCGTACACAATTTCGCTTGCCGGTGCAGGTGGCGGGCACTTATGAGGTGATCCTGAACTCCGATTCTGCTTATTATTGGGGCAGCAATTATCCGGTTGGGCCGCATTTGCAGGCGGGGGATGACTTGCAACTGGCGCTGGAATTACCGCCGCTGTCGACTTTGTATTTACGTCGTTGCCGTTAACATGAGTTTGCTATGAACGTTGAATTGCTCACTGATTTTGGTCATGCCGCGCCATTGGGGGCGGTCTGTACTGACATCACCATTGGTCGTTGGAATTTTGCCGTGTATGCGCCGGATGCCAGCAGTCTGACGTTGTGTCTGTTTTGTCCAGATACCGAAGAACCGCTGGCTGAACTCGCGTTCACGGCCAGAACCGGCGATATCTGGCATGTACAGGTTCAGCATATTCCGGCTGGAAGTTTGTATCTGCTGCGCGCCGAAGGCGCAGATCGTCCGGCAGAAGGGTTCACTTTTACCAGCAACCATCTGTTAATTGATCCCTATGCGCGGAAGCTAAATCGGGCCGTGGTATTTAACGAGCGCCTGTATCAGAGTGACAGTCATTACATGCTGGCCAAAGGTGTGCTCGAAGCTGAACATTTTGACTGGCAGGACAGCCAGAAACCGCTGATCCCACGCGAAAAAACCATCATTTACGAAGCGCACGTCAAAGGCATGACGATGTTACATCCGCAAGTGCCGGCAGAACTGCGCGGCACCTATGCTGGCATGAGTCATCCGGCGGTGATCAACCATCTGAAGCATCTGGGCGTCACCACTGTGCAGTTGCTGCCGGTCGCAGCCTTTATGACGGAACCACGCCTTGAGAAACTGAAACTGAGTAATTACTGGGGTTACAATCCGGTGTGTTTTTTTGCACCAGATCCACGCTATCAGCTGGTTGACGCAGTCGCGGAAATGAAGACGCTGGTGCGCACTTATCATCAGCATGGGCTGGAAGTGATCCTGGACGTGGTGTTTAACCACACGGCTGAAGCCGATTGTTATAATCTGAGTTTACGCGGCCTGGCGAATCGTCAATATTATCTATTTGAAAATCATGCAGATATCACAGACTATTCGGCCTATTGCAATTACAGTGGTTGCGGCAATACGCTGAATCTGGCGCATCCGGCCACACAAAAACTGGTACTGGACGCGTTGCGGTACTGGCTGACCGAGATGCAGGTTGATGGCTTTCGGTTTGATTTAGCGGTGACGCTGGCGCGTGAACACAAACGCTTTACCCCCTTTGCTACTTTCTTGCAGATCGTCGCCCAAGACCCGGTGTTATCCGGCGCCAAATTAATCGCCGAGCCTTGGGATGTCGGGCCTTATGGCTATCAATTGGGGCAGTTTCCGGCGCAATGGTCGGAATTAAACGACAAATTCCGTGATTCGATGCGGTCGTTCTGGCGCGGTGATCATGGCAGTCTGAACGAATTCACCACGCGTTTATTGGGCTCGCGCGATATTTTCCAGAAACATCATAAACCAGCCGCCTGTTCGGTCAATTATCTGGCCTATCACGATGGTTTTACCTTGCATGATGTGGTCTGTTACCAGCAAAAACATAACTGGCTGAATGGTGAACAAAACCGTGATGGTCACGACCATAACCTGAGTCTGAATCACGGTGTGGAAGGCCCAAGCAGTGATGCTGCGATTCTGGCATTGCGTTATCAACATAAACGAAATCTGGTGGCCAGCCTGTTGCTGAGCCAGGGCATGATCCACTGGCTGGGTGGCGACGAGCTCAGTCATAGCCAACAGGGCAACAACAACGCCTATTGTCAGGATAACGAACTGAGCTGGCTGAACTGGCAGCTGGATTATCACGCCACCCAATTTCAAAGTTTTGTGCAACAAATGATTGCGGTCCGCCAGCAATACCCTTGCTTGCAGCAGTTGTCATTGCTTGATGATCAGTACCAGCGCCATGGTGATAAACATCAGGTGCATTGGCTCAATGCCGATGGCAGTGAAAAAACCGAAGCGGACTGGCATTTGCCGGCGACGCGCTATTGTTATTTTGTTATTGCCAGCAGCGGGGCTGATGCTGAGATTTTAATGATGATCAATGCCGGTTCTGAGCCTATCAGCTTACAGTTGACCGACCGGCCCTGGCATTGTGTGATGGATACGTCATTTGAAATGGGGCTGGTGTCACCGGTACAACTGGCGGATGCCGCGTATCTGCAGCAAGGCAATTCGTTGTCATTGTGGGTCAGCCAGCACGGACATCCGGCATTGTAATAAGTCTTTTATACGGAGAGTGGCCGGTCTCTTTATGTTTGGCTCTAATGGTCTGAACAGCATAAAGAATTTCTGCCGGCGCTGCCGGGCGCGGTTTTTTTCCAGTATAATCGCGCCCATTTTGCGACAGCAGCTTTTTGAG
>JAIXSW010000141.1 GCA_027484495.1 Gammaproteobacteria bacterium | reverse complement strand
CGGCTTCATTATTGAATAAGCTTTGGCGCAACAATGTCATGTCCCGCTCGGTAGATGTCATACATTCAGCATTATAGGCTGGGTTAAATTCGGCCGGCAGGCACGGCTGGTTATTCACGGTCATATACCGCCTGACCAACAGCTTCCCTGTGTTGCTGAGCTGCCAGCGCAGCGGATATTGCACAATTTCATTGTCAGATAAATTCCCATCAGCATTGCGGTCTGAGGTCTGTACTGCAAATCCATGGCCATTTGGGTTTAACTCAAACCAAAAATAATTTTTGGTCTGGGCTGCATTGGCGATTTGGCGGAATTCGTAAATGCCAGGAATGTTTTGCGAAGTCCATGCCGCGAGTTGCTCAACCGCATTTAACGACGCGGCGGCAAACCATTTATTGCTACGCTGATTATCCGTATTGATAACACTTACCAGCGGCCACCCGGTCACATCATCCCGCACGTAGGCGAGTTGCAGCTGAATGCCGTTGCCATTGATCCGCAGCACTTGCTCGTCCGCCACCACAGACCAGTTGACTGCTAGCGGCGTATAAGTCCAAAGCCCTTTGCTGGACATACCAGGCACAAACAAGGTTCCTGTGCCGCTGGTAGCTCCGGCGCTGTAATTGAAATTGATCATCGCCGACTGGATATCAATGTTGCCATTGACCGTTGGCGTTGTCAGTGGTTCGGTAATGGCGGGTTGCAGCGACAACGGAATATTAATATTCCCAGCACGCAGAAATTCAGTGGGCTGACGTAAACCGGCTTTTGTGGTCACTGACGGGTCGCTGAGTAACTGTTGTTGTTGGTCAGGGCAGCCTGGGTCTTCATAGTCCTGCAATACATTCAGCTGCGTTGCGAAGCGCCCACCAGTCGGGCCTAGCTCGGCAACGTCAATCACCATCGATTGATAAATCGTGCTGACTTTTTTCTGCGCGACTTGAGGGTCGCCGCAAGATTTACTCTGGAATGAAGTACTGACCACATTGTCTTTAAATGTTAACACCAGCTTTTGTTCGGCGTTCAGGACCCAATCTAATTCTAAATCTGCTGCAGTCGTGACCAGACGCCCGCCGTTGGCAGTTAGCGTCAATATCCCGATGTTCTGGGTTCTCGGCTGCATTTGCTGTGATTGGTATAAATAGTAGGTATTGATGTAGCTGGCTGGCTTTTCCTGCGCTTGCGCTGTGCTGATAAAACTCATCGATAACAGCAAGAAAATACCCATCACATTCCTTCGCATACAATACTCCTGGATTTCAAATCACATGATTAGTTAGAAATTTTAAAATAAAACTATGTGCTGCCACGACCACGCTTGCATGAAACAAACACAAGCCCAAAATCAGGGTTTAAATTACAGGAGTCCTGAACCAGGATAATCTCGGCAGATGGAATTCGTTCAACTACGAACTGATCAGACAGGCAGGTTTTTTCAAATGAAACCAACGATCGAGCCAATCCTTTTTGCCAGTTGAATAAACCAGCGTCATCCTTCCCTTTGGTCGTACACAGATTCGGCCCTTCAGTCGGAACATCATTACACTAAAATGGATGTCGTTCAATGCGGCAAGTTTAGAATCTCTTTGTTCCCAGAAAATAAAAATGGCAACCGGTTATCCGGTTGCCATCTGAGAGAAACGATCGGCAAACTACTAAAAAGTTTAATAATTACTTTTATGGTGCTGGACAAGAACCAATACTAGCTAAAGTCGCTGCGGTCTGATTCCACCACTGTGTATAACCTCGACTGCCGCAGAACAGCGTGGAATTCGACAATGCAGAATTATCAGTAATACGCAGCACCCCATCAATATGGAAATGCTTGGTTTTGTTTAAAGTAACGGCTTGTAACGTCATCATTGCGTTAGGACCAACGTGGTAATTCTGATCGCCCCACGGCATCTGGCCGTTACCGGTTAATGTCATATAAGACATTGAAACATTTGCGCCGAGGTCAATATGTACGACACCAATCTGGCCACCATAAATCCGGGCTGAACTGCCCAAACCGGCATACATCGTTGAATCGCCCATCTGACAGTTGTTCAGATTCACCCGGGAGCTGTCTAAGTTAATATGACCACTCCCTACACAGTTACTAAGATCGGCGGTGGCACCTTGAGAAAAATTAAGTTTACTGCTGCCAAAATCAGCGTCACTCGCAGTCATTACTGAACTTGCAGCATTTAAACCATTGGTAAACACATCTGAATTTCGTAACACTAATGCCGAGTTGCTGTTTAGACTAACCGGGTTAAGGTCATTTTCCGAACGGCCAGGTGCATTCAGTACCGAATTATTCAAACGAACTTTGGTTGATTCAGCGCTTATACCACCATTTACTGCTGCCCACTCTGTATTAAAAGTAGCCTGCGACATATTCAGCTGACCATTAATAACAAAAGCCGCGGGATCGCTGGCGTTCGCGGGGTCGCGATAATCACCAAAAAATGCGGTAGAACCATCATTCAGCTCTAAAGCAATCGCTTGTTGGTAATCCATTGATGAAGGGTTTAAGGCCCGCAGCACACCTTTTTTCAATATAAGGCTACTGCCGCGCCCGGCGTTTATTTTGCCGGTTATATCGCTGTTGTTATTCACTGTTAAATTGGATGCAGCCATAAAGGTCTGCCCTTCGATCTTCAGAGCCTGACTGAATGCCGATGCACTGTCGTTGAGGTTCACATTCCCCAAAACTTCCAGATAGCTGGTGGTTATTTTTGCTTGGTGAACATTCAAGTTGCCGGTGAACACCAGTTCCTGCGCATGAAATTGCGCATCGGTAGCTAAGGAGACATTACCCTCGGCAGTGATCCGGTTCGGCGTTTGCGAGACCGTTTGTGCAATAGAACCATTGGCCGTCACTTGAAAAGCGAGTGGAGCCTTCACTGATATCGAAGAGCCAATACCGATTTCTGCCTGCTCTGCGGCAATACCGTTGCCCCGCGTGGTATCAACCACTTTAGTATTTGGTAACGTGTGGAATAGCCGCAAGTTACCACCACTCATGACACGGATCCCATTGGACTGGGTATTTTTGATCTGAGTATTGAAGATATAGGCTTGGGCTCCCGCCTGAATAATGACGCCATTGGCGCCACCTTCGATGATGGTGTTGTCAACAGAACCTTGCGATACACGGGAATAGAGCACCGCCGTTGAATTGGCTGGCGGCAGCAAAGTGAGGTTATTCAAATATAAACCACCGTTAAAGCTGCCACCGACTGCCCAGGATGTCCCATCAGGTAGCAACCGGGCCGGTTCTGCGGGGTCTGCATACAAGCTAAGAGTCAGACCATGAAACTGCTGTGACAGATTGGCATGACAATCCCCCTTCAGCTTCAGGCTCATATAAACCAGACCAGCGCCCTCAGCAGCATAAAGATCCATCAACGCTTTTGGGTTGTTCGTACAGTCCACCGCCTGATCAACCCAGCGCAAGCCTTTGCTCTGCAGGGCTGCTTTTAACGCACTGATCTGCTCGTTAGTCAGATTATTAAACGATTTCAGCCCTGCCAGTTCGCTATTTAGCGCATTGAAGTTTGCGTTTACATCTGCGGCACGGGCCGTTTGGCCTGCCTGAAATTGCACGAGGTTGGCGGCATGACTGCTAAAGGACAGTGCCAAACCAAGCAAAGCGGTAATTTTAGTTATTTTAACTAGCATGCTTGACTCCTATTCTGGTACTTGGAATTGTGTGAACAACTTAATGGGTCCAGTTTAGAACAGGTGTTTGTTGTGAGGCAAATTTATAGTATCTGGCTCTCAAATCTCTACAAAGTATATGATTTAGGTCCAGAAATTATTGCACACTGCGAAGTAGCAAAAAATAAGACTGTATTTATCCAGTGTTTTGTTTGAGTGATTTTATGCGAATACATTAAAAAAATTGGTGCAATTAAATAAAAAGATAAAATTTGAGGAGCACAAAACTATTTAAACGCTGTTATTCAAATAAATAATTAACATTTGTTCCACTTTCGCTCCAGGCAGGCTGAAAATAGAATTAACCTCGTTAAATCAAGATGCACCCCAAACGGGGAATATTGTTATCAGTGGCAATCTGACATGCTGCAGATTCAAACTTCAAGCACATCTTCATCTTATTGATTTTGTTGATTGATCTGCCTGTGCATTTCTACATAAAACGGAAATACTGTCGACCACCGGGATTTGGTGTGCTTCACAATAAGGCCGGAAACCAGAAAACTCACTCCAACCTGACAGAAATACAAAATCCAAACCTGCAGTGGTTGCAGCCTGATGGTCATACTGGCTGTCACCTAAAAATAAGGCCGGCTGCCGAATATTCAGCTTGCCGATTTCCCGCGCCAGGATGACATCTTTGCTGTCCGGACTGCCGAAAATCCCGCTATCAAACAAGGCCGAAATACCACGCAGGGTAAAAACATCACGTAATTCTGCCTGATCACCACCAGATACAATTAACCAGTTTGCAGTAGCTGTCAGCTGGCGCAACTCATCAAGACCGGAGGCGATATCACAGTTCAAGAGCCCCTGTTGCACTTCGGCACTATAACTCTGCAACAACTGTTGTAATACCAAAGGATCCACAACCCCAACGACTTCACGCAGCAACCATTCAAACTTCAAATAACGTGACACGCCACCACGCGCCACATGGTATTCCACCATGCGGCGGGCGGCATCTTCGCCAAAACGCAGCGCCACTTGGTAAAAAGCTTCAGTTTTGACTTTGTTGGAATTCAACACCACGCCATCACAATCGAAAACGAGCGTCTGATAATTCCGCAGCATCATAATTGCACCAGCCCAGCTTGAACCATCATTTCCGCCAAAATGAAATCTTCTTTCCAATCAATGTCCTGACTGGTTATTTTGTCCAGAGGATATAAAAACGGTTTCGCGCCAATCCGATCGTTCATCTGCCGGTAAATTTCTGCCGAGGCCAGAAATACAGCACTATTGATTTCGTGCACCGCCGGTATTGTCTGAGTCCGTGGCCACTTCTCAATCTTTCGGTCGTAATTAATCGGACCTTGCTCGTTCCACAAAAAGCCATGAATCTTCGAGGTGGTCATCAGCGAATCAAAACCTGCCGCCAAGGCTTTTTGATACTGCTGAATAATTTGTGCGTAAACCGCTGAATTTACAAACGGCGAGGTAACATGAGTCCAAAGAATATCGCCGTCAGGAATTAGGCTTAACGCATGAGCAACCAGCTCATCTGTACTGGTACTACTTGAACTAAGTTCATCACAGCGGTGATGAATGGTTAGTTTGGCTGATGATAAAGAATCCGCATAGTTCAGAATATCTTCATCATTCGTTGACAGCACCACTTCATCTACCAGTGCACAGTTTAGCAATTGCTCCAGTTTAATGCTGACGAGGCCAAAAGGCTTACCGGCAAACGGAACAATATTCTTCTTCGGCACCCGTTCGCTACCTTTACGGCAGGGCAAAAACACATGAACAGACATATAATTTCCTAATCAAACCAAACCGTAAATACTACGCGACTTCAACTCATAACGAGTTGGCGTGACGGCGGTTATTGGCGCCGAACCTTCTGCATCCTGATATAGCGCCAACAGACGATTCATTTCAGAATTACGTGGATCTTCTGCGGCATAACCGTCAAAACCAGCCATCAATACTTCTTCGGCTTGACCTGCTGCAGCCACTGCCAGTGCATAACAAGCCACCAGCGAAGTTGGTAGCACCGCAGAAGTTGCATGGAACTCGAATTGCTGTGGTACCAGCGTTAAACCAAAATCGAAGCAATCAATGCCGTCCAGTTCGCGTTGGATATCTTCTGGTAACTGCGACAACGGCGTTATCAATGGTTGTGGCAATGTTCGGTAGACTTTGCAGTCGGCCAACAAGCGCATCGGGTGACAGGCGATGCGCAAATCGATCAGTTCCTGGGAAATCGCAGACTGAGTGTTTAAAGCCACCACCAGTGGTTGTTGCCGCCTGATATAGAGCTCGATCGCATGTTTATGCGCAGCAACGCCGGGGCCTGTTCCCAACAGCAAAACCGTGCGGCCCTGAAAAGTCTCTGCTGGTTGCCAGCTGCCTCGACCTTCTCCCTGATAAAACTGTCGACTGGCATCCAGATTCTGGTTACTGAACTTCTTGCCACCTGTCGTGCGCAGATATTCAATAGCCGCAAGGATGTCTTCTTCGCTGTACCGGCTGTCTCCCAGCATTTCCTGGATGTAAGTCGGATGGATGCCGAACTTCCCGGACAGATAATAATATGGGTTAGAGCCCCAACCACATTTGTTCTTTAATGGCTGAAAATAACTGCGGATCAGCGCTAATAACGGAACGAAATTGACTTTACCACCCCGTCTGGCCGCAATTTCAATGACCAGCTCTTCGGTACGCGCATTACCTGGTCCACGTCCCATGCCGGTGACAGTTGCATCAAGCCAGCTGACGCCGGCATCCAATGCAGCTAACGTATTTTGCAATGCCAAACCCATATTGTCGTGCGTGTGGATACCAAGAGCCCCCTGCCAATGGCTGCGAAGCCATTGCACAATCTGTACTGTCTGGGCTGGATCCATACTTCCCATACTATCGGCAAAATACAGTGCGTCCAGCGGATAGTCTGCGGCCACTTTTGCCAGTTGTTCGATTTCCTGCTGACTGCGATCCGCTATCTGCATCAGGTTAAAGCCAACCAGAAAACCTCGTTGTTTCAACCACTGACAAGCTGGCAACGCACGCTCGAATTCATGTACATGGCAGGCAACCCGCACCACGTCCACCGGACCATTTACAGCATCTGTCGGGAACAACTTTGTCAGCACTGCCTCAAGACTCTCACCTTTTAACAACTCTACAGCATTCACCATCACAGCGATCTGCAGTTGCGCCGGTACTTGAAGGCTAAGGATAAAATCATCTGTGGTATAAGCGCAGGGACCTTTGAAATCATCATTGATCAAAGAACGGAGCCCAAGCTCAACGATATCAACACCCGCGTCGGCCATGGTGTGCAAATACTGGTTCATTACTTCAAGTGGGAAATCCCACTGATTGTAATAACCGCCGTCTCTTAGTGTACAATCAATAATCAACATTAAACGTTCCCTTAATGACAAGCCGACTTAGAAATTTCTTAGACGGATATTCAACAACACCATGAGTCTCAAGATAAGTGATTTATGTATAAAGGCTAAATTCATTTTAAAGTAGGAAAATACTTAAATACTTCATCAGCTGAGGCAACTTCTCGGAAAAATTTTTCTGTAAGAAGCTTTTCATCCGAAAAAGAATAACCCTCTTTCGTCGCCCTTGCATCATTAAATAGATGCTTGGTTCTAAATATAACAGGTTCAGAACCATCCAAAATTAATGGAGCATACTTATCACAATCAAGGTGAGGGCCCGGTGGCAGTACGTATTTTGATGTTAAAACTCTTTTTGCAGAATCAAAACTGGCCAGATAAGCCAGACCTATTCCGGTTTTGGCGGCATCCATGGGTGTAAAGGCGCTAAACGAATCTCTTACAAACAGCCCCTCAAAACCACGCGGAGTGTGAAAAATCATGCCTGAAAATTCTGGTTTCATATACTTTTTCAGTATGGGGAAATAACTGGGAGAAATAAGGTCATCGTCATCCAATCTCATCAATGCAGCAACGCTTCCGTCTCCTAAATAACAATTACTAAGCTCTCGAGCAATGTAGTCCTCAGCGGAATAAACCTGTTCAGGAGTAATAAAAGCTAACTTCATAAAACTATATTTTTGACTAGCATCAAGCAATTTCTTCTTTGTTTCATCAGGTAGATGTGAAGACGCATGGACAATATGAATCAGATTTAGATCAGCGTAATCTGCGACAGCCTGACTTAGTAAAGGGAGTGAAAAATCAATGAATATCCTTTCACGAACTGCAAGCCTTTCAGGATCATTCATGCGATTAATCCAATTCTCCAAGTCAGGAGACATTCTAGCCCCCTTCCAAGCCCGTGTGATATGATTATTTACGATACTAAATCGAGTATAAATCACAACGTTATTTAACATAAAAACCCTCAGAAATCACTGATTCAACTTTGTCAAAACTAGAGTTTCCACATACAAAATCAACATACTCTAGAATCATTTTTTTCAAGATGCCTTTCTTAGACAACGCATATATCGAGCCATGCTTGCTCCCAGGAATGTCAAATTCATAAATCTTGTCGTATGCAGGGATTATGAAAGAATCCAAGAAGTTCGAATCTAATTCATCTTGTCGATCAACCAAAATTAATGGTGCTATTTTTCTTTCAGAAACATCACTTAAATTACTGTGCTTATAATCAATCTCATTCCAATGATTATCAGCATTGAAAAGTCTACCTTCATATTTTTTATTTATTGGATGTAATGGAAGCCTTGGAGACCCTGCGATCGGAAATGCTTTTATAACAGAAGAAAAATAAAGAGCTGCATACCCGCCTAATGAAGTACCGTAGGTAAATATAACTGTTTCTGAATCTAACAAACTTTTGAAGTGTTCAAAAAACAATTCTAATGTTAAATTCTGGTAGGAAGTACCTTTATATTGGGCAACATGAATGTGTTTAAATCCAGAATTATTTAAAAATGGGTAACCAAATGGAATATGATCAATATTACTAGATACTGTGCCAAATGTTACAAAAATAATTTTACTGTCTATGTTGGCGTTGCAGTCTATAACTCTAAAGCAATTACTAATATCGGCCAGAATATGTACATTACTATTTGAAAAAAAACTTGTCGACCTTAGCAAGTGCTGGATATTCCTGTAATTACTTAACTTCTCAGACACATATGCTGCAGCTGATTCATACAAAGATCTTCCGCCAATTTTCCCAAAATCAATGAGCTTAGGGTAGGCGTCTCTAAAACCTGCAATATTGAAATCTTCGCGTTTGAAAAGCGGGAATGAAACACTGATAAAGTTTTCAGATGATATCGAGTAAGAATATCGATCCCAACGAATATTGTCCCCTTGTTCATTAATATCGGTGATATATGAATTAGGGATCTTAACTACTCCGTCTCGATGTAACGTATTGTCCACTCGATTAATCATACTCGTCGAGTTATGCACAACTCCAGGCAATTTACAAATTCTCGATGGCCACATTGCTGGAGTACCGGCGCATGAAATAAAGAAATCACACTGCATAGAATAGTAAATTTTTAACAAAATCTGACTACCAATAAGATTGACCATATCGGAGCTATCCAAGGAAGCTCTGAATGAAATCGACTTTAGCATTTCTTCAAATTTTGCAATTTGAACTCTATCAGAATCTGTCGGGTGATTAGTAAGAGTCCATCCTTCAAATACAAATACCGGATTATTAACCTGACTCTTAATGAGCAAGATAGTCCTTACAAGAGAATCTTCTTCTTCCAACCATCGTCTTTTTTCACCACCTGAAATTCCAATCCAAAAATGGCGACGTGAACTCTGTATTTTACGAACATCGCTATACATAGTGCATGCAGAATTTTTCAAATGTAGAACAAACTCTTCCGAAATATTATTCTCTGATAATCTATAGTGAAATGAAAATATTAAATCTTTTGAATGAGCAATTCCATGTTCTATTTCATCTATAACTTTACTCTCTGTCTGCTCTATGAATGTTGAACGTTTCAAATAGCACTTTTTGAAAAATTTCCCATTTGTCTTGAGGAAAAAATTACCCATTTCTTCATCTGCAACAACGTGATATGGTCTTTTATCTCTTATGATCTGATAGATTTCAGTTGTTCCCGGCGTTTTGCAACTTTGCAAAAAGCACTGTGAATTCAGAACAGACCACCTGATAAACTTTTCCAGCCTACTTGCAATTTCAAATTTACAACCATCACCTACAATTAGTGCATTTAAAGCAGGAATATAAAATCCATCAACTGGAGACTGTACGCTTATAAAAAATACTAGCAAACCGTTCACTCTTGTTGCTATAAAATTCCCATCAAACAAAAATGTCCCATAGAATTCTATATCGCAATTTAACAGTCTACGTTCCAACGATATGGTCTCGATAAATTCTATCTTTTTACCGATTTCACAATCTATGATTTCCAAAAAAAAACATAACACATCGCGTGGCATTCCACTACGGCAATAGATCTCGTGAATGTAATACATATCAACAGCTGTATGCTTTACTTCTTTTAATGGATTTATAGCAAGAAATAATTTAGTCAGGACAGAACAGAAGCTGCTACTAAAACTCTTTGCGGAATCAAAACCACCGTCACCGCTACCTACAACAGAATACAGCCTTATTATATTACTCAATGCTTCTGAAAAATATTTAGAATTATAACAATCAGCGATAAGTAAAGACCTATCATCATAGTTACAAATATTGACAAGGATATCAGAATTCTTGAAGTCTAAAAATTCTTTCCAAGTTCTGTCCAGTTGGTTCAATACGTAATCCTCATGTTATTCGCAGCGAAAATACCAAGTTAAAATTAAATGAAAGTTATATTCCATTCAATTCTAAATGATTTCAATCGAATACATATCGAAGTAGACTCCACGAGTTCTTCAAATCCGATGCCAATAATACTGCTACGTTCCGGGAAATTCATACCTGTTACGACTTCGCAGTTTTCTTTCGAAACTTTAAGAACAGCCTTTGTATCAGCACGATTGTGACTTAGCATGTATCCGTCATCAATTTCACTCACGACGACCCCTTCCCCAAAATGGAAGACCAAATATGCCGTGTCATAAGATTTTGCTGATTGGATTTCATCAGTACCTTGTATCTCTAATCTGTCTTTAGGAACAGTTATCGTCCTGATGATTTTAATACCGTCATAGCATATATGCTCGCCGGATATAATCCAGCTGTCATCTTGTTCACTGCTATCTAATTTGCACAGATTAGGTTCTAAGCTATATTCCATACCTGGTATAAATACACAGCTATGTGCCTCGGCGCTTCGTAAATATGCTGGTATGGGTGAATCATATTTATGTGAGTAAAAACTAGGATCAGTTAACCATTCAACGCCGTCATAAAAAAAAGTAACCGCTAAATTGTCTTCATGTTTATGCGTTTTACAAAGCGATGTCCCTAGCATGGTCAACATTGCTGGCTTGCTTAAATAGTTGTTTTTCAGAACTACATACCCAGCCTTTCTTAGAGTATAGAGCCCCGTGTTTTTATATAATTTGCCAGAACTTTTTCTATTTCCACATGATTTTTTGAATGAATCACCAGTGGCAGGATAGAAAGAAGTAGGATACTTAAAAAATTCTGACCAAGCATTGAGCTCAATTGAAACATCAGGAATCACTGACTGGGTGTTTGTTAGTGATATCAACTCTCCCGCAAATTCAGTCAGACGTTGGACGCCAAGATGATAGCCAATAGAATTTTCCACAAACACAGCAAATCCTGCATCTCGAGTAATCAAATTATTCAGTTGGTCTTCCAATCTTGTTTTTCCAGTTTGCAACCAGCGTTCTGAAGCCGGCCAGCTTGCCAGAGCAATTGAAGCAGCTATCAGCGACATATCTTGAAACCAAGCATGATTATGATATCTGGTGTTCTGGTGGTAGGAATAAAAGAACTCCGACTCCAACAACTGAGTGTGCTTTACAATTGCATATCTAAGTTTACTCATGAATCTTATGTCAAAGTTATTCAACATGCCAAGATGATGCATGAATATGAACGATATCAATCGCTCCGCAGTTCCGTGATCATACCAAGTGTATTTTTTATCGTTATCTGCTTCATAAAAACTGTTACTTAACCATTCATTTATAAAATCTCTGGCGGCTACTATCGATTCTATCCGATTATGATCTACACCATAAACCATTAAAGAAATAGCAAAGTGCATTGCATGCCATGTGTAAGCATAACTGCCAGATTCCTTTAAAGTTTCAGGTTTTTTTAAATAATGTGGCCAGTCAAGATATACTTCACCTGCAACTGGCACTGTTCCTGAAAGAAGAAATGTTTCAGCGTGCAAATCTAGATAAGGGTTACACTTTCTGAAATACTTTTTTAACGAGGAAAATAGTTCTTCATTTCTTTGGATAGGATATTTTTCTAGCTTGTGGGATATCAGACCACCATTTTCATTCCAGCGACTAGCCCAGTAAATTTCAATAGTAGCTTCTGCAGCCAGAGACTCGCCTGATACGTAAACGCGAATATCATTTATTTGCTCGGCTTCAAATTTAGCCCAGTGATTTTGAAGTCCAAAGGCTATATCGGAATAACCCAAATTCACATTTACTATAGCATCCTGCTTTATATTGAATATTTTTGTATGCCTGAAAACCCCACCAGATGTATGGCCTATTGCTATGTATCGAACGTTATCCCAACCAGACACTTTGAATGAAACGCTTAAGCCGTTGCTGAGTAATTTATCGACAGGAAGATTAACCTTAATTTGATAAGATCCCTGCTTCCCGTTGAAATTTGCAAAGATAGAATTCTCTTTTTTTTCAAACCTACCATTTCCCTCAAATAAATTTTTTGCAGGAAACTCAGAACTATTATTTGAGAGTACTCCGTTAGAAATCCAGAATATCTCTTGACTGATTAGTTCTCTCTCTGAGACCGAAAGTTCAGCTTCAATACATTGTTGATTGAGTTTTAATGTATCAGCGTTATCTTTCATTTATTACATCCAATTCTTTCGGGATTATTATAGATTTTGAAATTGTCATTTTTATTCTTTCTGCTGCAGCTTCTGACATCTTTATAAATAACTGTTCTGATAAGATTAGTTTTCTAATTTTCTCTGCAAGCGATTTGGCATTTTCAGCCTCAGCTACCATAGCTGTGCTTTCATCTGTATATTCTGGAATAGCTGCAACATTTGTTGTTACAGCAACTAAACCTGAGGCCATTGCTTCATCGCTTGAAACAGCTTGGCTATCCCATCTCGTTGGGCAAAGGAAAATTCCGTATTCTTTGTGTAGCTGAGATATCTCTGGTTGACTGACAAATCTGCGCTCAATAGACACATTTTCCAGATGAATAATTGGTTCTATAACCTCGTTGAAAAGTGGTCCATCACCGATTATTCTGAATTCAAGTTCGTTAAAAAATTCATCTTTAGCCAACTCCAGTATTGCTGCCACAGTTAGATCATTTGCATATTGCCTTGAGGCAAATGGCCTTATAGAAAGTATTTTCTTCCGAACGTCCGATTTCTTTTTCACATAATTAAATAATTTAGTATCAATTGGATTCGGGATGACCTGGTAATGGTCTTTTGGTATTTCGAAACCCAGATCTTCCATCACTTCATTTGCAAAATAATTGCTGACAAAAATCAACTTCAGATTGCCGGGTATTGGCTTTAGGACACTCGTCCAAAACTGCATTCTGATTTCACTAGCAGCTTTAGCGATATCTTCTTGTTGCTGATTATTTATATTGTATTTGCGGCGATACCAGGGATGAATCTCAGCCCCATGCACCCAAACCGTCACCCTGATTTCGTCGATAAAATCCTTTAAGACATCCCACATATCCGGTTCCAGGAAATGCACCAGCACATGTTTATACCGGCCTGTTTCCAACGCTTTGCGCAGGGCATTCTGCGAACCGGTGCAGACTTGAACAGCCTGATATTCATGCCAGGTGATCGGTTCATCTTTGCGCAGCCGGAACACATCCACTGCCACACCTTGTTCGCGGTAGGCTTTGACCCGGGTATGGACAAAGCCGTTACGGTATAAGTCCTGATAACTCGGATAATGATTGGTCAGTAATAACACGTCGGTTTGCGGCAGCAATTGCTGCGGTTCCTGTTCCAGCTGACCAAACACCAGGCGTTTGATACTACAGGCGCCGGATGCATAGAACCGTAAAGCAAACTGGATAAAGACACAGGCAGCAGGTATCGCAATACTGTGGTTTTTATTGGCATAGCGGATTTCATGGCTGAGTTTCGTTTTGTCAGCATCCAAAAAAACCACCAGCAGTTGCAGATTCATTCCGGTGCTGGCTTCCAGGAAAAAATCGAATTGTCCGTCACTGGTTCCTGGCAATTCCTGCAGTGGCACCAGGGTATCTGCGTACAGATATTCATGTTTGCCATCCGGCAGCTCTGACATCACATCGATAAAATTCGGCTGGAAATCAAGCTGAACTTTGCCTTTCGCTGCATTGGCATTAAACAACCGCTGCAAGTCTTGCGCGCTATAAGCAGGCACTTCCAACTGGCCGGCTTTTTGCGCAGGCAACTGCTCCGCTATTTGCTCCAGCTCAGCATAAGCCATACCTGATGCAATATCCGCGGCATCGTCAGTGACAGGCCGGATCGTTGCCAGGTCAATTTCCAACGGTACCGCTTTGCAATAGTTGAATGGATCAATCGCCAGGACCTGTGGCTGTTCAATCTCCAGCTGATAGGCTTTGCGTAACCATTGATACATGTTCTGAGACGGGAACAATTCTGTGCGGAATATTGCGCTGCGCGCTTCCAGTTTTTTCTGGAAACGGTAGGCTTTGTTTTCATGGTTTAATCTGATCTCGTCAGAACTGACATAGCGATAATGCGCAACTTTGCCAATGGCAGGTGCCGGGCTATAACGCGTCGCCAGTGCCAGGTCTGTCAGATAATTCGGTCCGTAATAATCATCTGCCACCATAAAGCCAAACCAACTGCCTGCTGGCAGCAGCTGGCTGAATTGCGCATTTTTAATTGCATCGACCGTGAGTAGCCGCACATTGTCTGGCAGGTCCGCCAATTGAACTTGCTCAGTCACAACCAGTAATAACTGTTTGTGGCTGTATTGCTGTTGATTAAAGCAAAGCAGAACCCGCTCG
>JAIXSW010000158.1 GCA_027484495.1 Gammaproteobacteria bacterium | reverse complement strand
GCATCGGTTGCAGGAAATCGGAACGCCTGGCCAATAATCGCCACGGGTTTAGTCATACTTCTTTATCCATATCCATTGAAACTGCAGCAGTCGAAACCGGGAACACAGGCCGGACTGCAGTGAGCATTTGTTGGCAACAACTTCAGCAAAACTGCAGGTAAGGCTCAGAGAAAAACGTTCATTTTACCAAAAAAGCCGGCTTCGGACAAACGGCAATCTTCGCCGGGTGTGGCATGGTTAAGATTTACGTTTTGGGTTGTTTGCGAATTTAGACAGGTATGCCACGTCTATATGTCATGACTAGTGCCGGACATTTCGGATGAACGGCCAAACCGGCTAAAAATCGACTACAACGGGCACAGTATTGCTGCTTTGCGTCACCACGGAAAATCGCTCCTGCACTTTGCGTGAACCGTTCTTAATCGGCATAAAAAAACGCGGCTTTCGCCGCGTTTTTTCTTTGCCACTGCCTGGTTATTCCAGGCGATAGCGCACACCCAGCGCCACGCGCGGGCCGTATTGGCGGGCAAACAGGAACTGCTCTTCGAAGCGGCCATAACCGCGTTCGGTTTCGTTGTTCAGGTTAATGCCCTCAAGGAACACGGTCAGTTCTGGCAGGATGTCGTAGTTGACGCTCAAATCCCACTGGCCAAAGGTTTCAGCAAATTGCGGTGGTGCATCGCTGGAGCCTTGCGCCTGACCGACGCCAATCAGGTATGAATCCCGCCAGGCGTAAGTAACTTTGACTGACAGACCGTCTTTTTCATAAAACAGCTGCATGTTGGCAGAGTCACTCAAACCGGTCAGCGGCGCTTGCTGGCTCAGGCTCATCACGTCAAATTCGACATCACCCTGTACAAAAGTCGCGTTGGCACCAAGGCCAAAACCGGTTTCGCCGAGCAGATGCTGGAAGGCCACTTCAAACCCGTCCACTGCTTTACTGTCGGTATTGGCCGGCTGGCTGATTTGCCACACCATCAGTGGATCATCCGCTGCCGGTTCAATTTTGCCTTGCGCGTTGCCATTGCCATTGGCCAGCATTTGCGCATAAATCGCGCTGCTGGTGGCTTGCTCGCCACGGGCGGCGAGGTCGGCCACGGCTTTTTTGTAGCGCGGGCCGTTCAGGATATCGCGCAGGCCTTCGACCGTCGTTTGGGTGATAGTCGTCTGAATAAAGTTATCGACGTCTTTGCGGAAATAACCGACGGCGGCATAACTGCCTTCGGTGTAATAATATTCCAGGCTCAGATCGAGGTTGGTCGATTCAAACGGCAACAGATTGGTATTGCCCTGACTACCGCTGCGCGCATCTGGTTTTGGACTGCCGCTTAAGCTGCGGCCACCGGCCAGAAAGCCCAGTGGTGCCCGGGTGATGCTTTTGCCGTAAGAGAAACGACCGACTAAGTCCTCACGCAGTTCGGCTTTGAGGTCAAACATCGGCAGTAACACGTCGTGCTTGCCTTCCTGCGCCAGGAAGTTAGCCGTGCCGCCTTGCTGATACTGCGTGATCCACTCGGACGGGCTTTCCCAGTTCACCTGCGTTTCAACACGCTGGCGCACGGTGCTGTCGACGCTGGTTTCTTCGTAGCGCAGGCCCAGATTCAGTTGCAGCGGGATATCCTTCAGCGTGAAATCAAAACGGCCTTGCAGATAGACGCTGTCGGTGACTTCGTTGACATAACTTTCGCTGTCGATGCCATCGATGTACGGGTCAATTGAATATTCGTCCGCACCCATGACGGCTTTGGTCAGGAACGCCAGCTGGCGGGCAACGGCTTCGTCAAAGTCATAGCTGTAGTAGTAGTTGGGCTGCAGATTATTGCCACCGCCAGCGAACTGGTCGAGGAAGTTCGCTGTGCTATGACGGATAAACATCGCATCCGGGAAAATCTGCGGATATGCCGGGTTAAAGCCCGGACCGCCACGCAGACCGCTCCAGCCTTGTTGGCCGCCCATGGTCTGGTCAGTGCGCGCAATACCAAAACCGACATCGGTCAGCGGGAACTTGAAGAAATCATTGTCCCATTTACCATCGAGTTGCCATTGCTGAATCTCGGCTTTGCCCGGTGAATGGATAAACTGGCTGAAGTTCGAGTCAATCTCACCCGGGTTCAGCGTAGTGGTGCCGTTTTTCCAGTACACCAGCGCTTGTGGGATCTCACCACTGCGGTAGTCGTAGACTTTGCGCAGCAGCTGGTCTGAACCCAAAATGACCTGACCTTGACTGCCGAGGCCTTTGTCAGCGCCATTGTCGGCTTTGTTGTCCGAGTCATGGTAATCCAGCGTCAGTTGCAACGCGTCATACACCTGCCAGTCAAAATTCACCCCGACCGATGCCGCTTTGACTTCGGTGGTGCCTTTGCTGGCAGTGAATGAGCCGTCGTTGCCGCTGATATCGGCGTACAGGGCTGTGCCGTTGGCGTCTAATTCATAGCCGTTGATGTTGCCGCCAAACTCGTTCCAGATGCCCCAGCCGATGCTCTGGCTGCCGGTGATGGCGCGCGATGCGGTGTAGTCGATGGTCGCTGTGAACGCGTCAATTGGCCGCACCTGTAACGTCAACTGGCCGTTGCTGCGCTCACGCTGCACGTCTTCAATGCTGTAGTTCATGTCTTTGGCAAAATAATAATTGCCGGTTGGTTTGCCGTCCGCGCCAACCGGGCGGGCGTCTTTGACTTTATCTGCTGCTAGTGTTGGCAGCGCCACATTGGCCTGCCAGCCTTGCACGTTGGCTTGTTGCTTCTGGAAGTCGCGTTCCTGATGCGACAAAGACAGCGCCAGACCGACTTTGTCGTCAAACATGGTCGAACTCAACACTGTCGCCAGTTCCGGCGTCACATCATCGCCAATCTCATTTGAGCTGTCGTAGATACCCTTTGCAGTCGCAGAAGCATGTAACCCCGGTTTTTGCAGCGGCCGGCTGGTGATGATATTAACGGTCGCGCCTAAACCACCGCTCGGGTTTGAGGCGCGCGCGGTTTTATAGACTTCCAGCGCACTGACGCCTTCGGAGGATAAGTTTTCCAGACTATAAGAACGGGTATAGCCGGTGCCCGGCATTTGCCGGCCATTCAGCGTCACCAGGTTAAAATCCGGGCCAAAACCGCGTACCGTGATCTGACTGCCTTCGCCATTGGCGCGGCTGACCGACACGCCGGTGATCCGCTGCAGCGATTCAGCCAGGTTGGTATCCGGGAATTTCCCCATCTCTTCAGCGGAAATCGCATCAACCACACCATTGGCTTCGCGTTTGATATCCATCGAGCGGATTAAACTGCCGCGAATACCTTTGATTTCAATCACTTCTACTTTTTCTTCTGCAGCGCTGGCGGCCGTTTGCTGCTGTGCGGCATAAGCCGGCAAGCCGGCGCCGAGCGTCAGCAGTATCGCACTGGCGAGCTTGGTTTTACTAAACATTGTTTTGTTCATACGCAATCCTGTTTTCACTGCACCCGGCGGCGACACGACAGCGGGCCGGGTGACTGTGATCTGTTTAATGATCAGGTGTTTCTAGTTCAACTATTTGATCTGTAAACGCATTTAATTTGCATGCTTATTTGATCTGAACGTTGTCGAGCCGGTATACAGCGCCATTACCCTGGCCCCAGGCCGGGAATACCATCACGATGTCGATAGCACTGACGTCCAGACCTTTGTCGGCCAAATCTTTTAAGCGATAGCTGTAGGTTTGCCACTGACCAACCACCGGTGCTTTGCCTTCGAGGCTTTCGCTCAGTTTCAGCTGAACGGCACTGGCAGCGTCTTTGGCTTCAATCTTAAACAGCCAGTCAGCGCTGCTGTCACTTGGCGGTGTGACGACTTTCATCTCGAATTTCACCACAGCGGTGTTGAGGATGTTGCTGGCGTCAAAATAAGTGCCGTCAGCGGCAAAGATGCCCATCACTGTTGGTTGGCCACCGATTTTGTATTGGGCCGTTTTGCCATGTGCCGCATCGTCATCTTCGACCGTTGGTTTACTGCCACCACAACAATCCCACAGCGACCAGTTGGCAGCCGCAGCGTCGGCAAACAGAGTCAGGCCGCTGTTACTCGGCACGGCTGGTTCGCCGATGCTGGCGTTGTCGACGCGATACACGGCGCCATTGCCTGTGCCCCAGGCCGGGAAGATCATCACGACATCGATAGCGCTGACATCTAAACCTTTGGCGGCTAAGTCGCTGAGTTTAAAGGTGTAGGTTTGCCATTGGCCGGTAACAGGCGCTTTGCCTTCGACGCTGTCGGTCAGATTCAACTCCACAGCGGTGGCGGCGTTGTTGGCTTCGACTTTAAATTTCCACACGGACGCCGGGTCATTTGGTGCTGTCACGACTTTGAGGTCAAACTTCACCACGCCTTTGGCCAAAATAGCGCTGGCATCAAAGGGTTTGTTGCCGCCGTTATTGCTGGGGCGGGTAATAAAGCCCATCACAGTGGGTGCACCGCCAATAGTAAATTCAGCGGTCATGCCATGTGCGGCGTCGTCCAGCTGTTCAGTTGGTTTACTGCCGGCACAACAATCCCACATTGGCCAGTCCAGATTCTGACTGTCCTTAAACAGGGTTAAAGATGGGGCAGCACTGCCAGGGCCGGCGATTTTGACATCATCCACCTGATACACGGCGCCTTCACCAGTTCCCCATGCCGGGAAAATCATCACCACATCAATCGATGATAAATCGAGGCCGGCATCGGCCAGTTTTTTCAGCGGAAAGGTGTAGGTTTGCCAGACACCGGCGGCCGGCGCTTTGCCTTCATTGCTTGCCGTTAAGTCCATTTCTACTGCACTGGCGGCGTTGTTACTTTCAACTTTCAGTTTCCACACCGCTGCGGCGTTATTCGGCAGTGACACGGCTTTCATCGCGAAACTTAAGCTGCCGGTATTCGCCAGCGGTGAAGCGTCAAACGGTGACGGCGTGCCGGCCGGATCTTTGATAAATTCCGCGCGGCTGATAAAACCGTTGACGGTGGGGGCACCACCGACGCGGAATTCCATCACGCCGCCGCGTTGGTTGTCGTTGACCACTGTTGGTTTGCTGCCACCGCAACAATCCCAACCTGGCCAGCTTGGATTTTCGGCATTGTCAAAAATAGCCAGATTGCGAGCCACACCATCTGATGGTGGCACCGGAATTGGCGCTTTGCCTTCGACTAAAGCGTCGCTGGTTTTGTCATAACCAGGCCGTATCGTTTCACAGCCTTTGCCGGTATCCGGATTGGCGGCGCATTGATAGGCGCGGACGTAATCAACGACAAAGCTTTGGCCGTTGGCAAAAGCTGCTGCGTCGATGCCTTTGTTGTTGACGTTTTCCGGCCAGTTACCGCCGACTGCGAAGTTCAGGATCAGGAAGAATTTCTGATCAAAGGGTGCACTGGTCCAATAGGTATTTAACTTACCGCTGGTCTGGTCAAAATATTCAGTAAACCAGCCACGGTGTTTTAAGCCCACCGCCTGATCTTTGCTGTTGAAGCGAACTTCGGATTGACGTTGTGTCGCATACAGGTAGTCGTCGACATACCAGCGGACCTCGCCTTGTTGCCATTCCACCGCATAAGTATGGAAGTCGTCGGCCGGATTTTTACCGCCTGGCAGCGTGTAGTTTTTGCCGGAGCTGCTGTTATTTGGCCAGGGTTTACCGTAATGCAGCGTGCCGTGCACATTGGATTCGACGTTGCCTTTGGCGTCTTTGACCTTCAGATTGACCGCTTCCATGATGTCAATTTCGCCGGAACGCGGCCAATCGCCGTAGACGGAATCGGTGGGCATCATCCAGAACGCCGGCCAGGCGCCTTGACCTGATGGCAGTTTGGCGCGCATTTCAAAGCGGCCATATTTAAAATCAGCTTTTTTCTTCGTGGTCAGACGGGCCGAGGTATAAGGCTTTTCAGCACCTGTTGCGGCTGGTTTCGCCACAATATTCAGCATGCCGCCGCTGGTAAAGGCGTTGGCTTTGTCCGCGGTATAACATTGTTTTTCGTTATTGCCGCCGCCGGCGCAGTTCACTTCAAAGTTCCATTTATTGCTATCGATACTTTGGCCGTCGAATTCGTCGCTCCAGACTAAATTCCAGCCGGTGGCTGGTTTGCTGGTATCGGTTTTGCTGAGATCAGTCTGGGTAGCGGTGTCGCCGCCGCAGCCGGTCAGCAGCGTGCTGCCAAGCAGTGCCGTGCAAAACAGCGTTTTACTGAGCCGGGCGCCGGACAGGCCGCCTGTCAGTGTCAACGTGCGCGCCGGCGTCATTCGCGGGTGTCGTTTGTTCATTGTGCTTGTCCTGTTAACTGGTGAACTGCTGATGTGGTGCGCCGACGGAACAACAACCGGCCAGCCACGCCTCAGTTTGTTTTTATCTTTTTGTGTTGCGTGAAATTTGCTGTAAGCGCTTTCTGAAAGCGCTTACAGAAGGCTATTGCTGAAATGCATTGCCGTCAACCAACTGTGGTCAGTTTCGTCGCAAAAACCAGCACATTTTGCTATAAACTGCTCTGCCACCGGTGGCTGAATAAAACAAAAAAAGCAAAAAGGTAACGCATTTTGGCAAACACTTTCGCGCAGCTTCCTCTCTAGAATGTTTTCGGTGGGACAGATCCGTCTGATTAAGAAGTACAGGTAAAAAGATACTGAATTCCCACACCCTGAACCGATGGTCATTATCTAACAATTACAGTCGTATCCACACTTACTGACCAGTGGTTTGAGTTGACTGACTCACAATAAATCAATAGGGAACGGATAGATGCACAACAAAAAAACATTCACCAGAACCGCGTTAGCCAGGACGATTTCGTTGCTGCTGACCGGGACTGCGGCGCTGCCACTTTATGCCCAGCAAGCACCGGCAACCGATAAAAAAGCTAAAACCAGCGACATCGAAGTGATCCAGGTTCGCGGTATGCGTGGCAGTCTGCAACAAGCCACCGCCATCAAACGCGAATCGATGGGCGTCGTCGACGCCATCTCGGCCGAAGACATCGGTAAATTCCCCGACACCAACCTGGCTGAATCACTGCAGCGGATCACCGGTGTGTCAATCAGCCGCACCAACGGTGAAGGCTCGGAAGTGACAGTGCGTGGTTTCGGTGGTGACAACAACATGGTGACGCTGAACGGCCGTACTATGCCGTCAGCCACGACGTACGGCGCCGGTTCCGGTGCGGACGGTACAACACGCGGCGGTAGTGCGCGGGCTTTTGACTTCTCGAACCTGGCGTCAGAAAGTATCAGCGGCGTTGAAGTGTACAAAACCAGCAAAGCCAATATCGCTACCGGCGGTATTGGTGCGACGGTTAACGTCAAAACCTCACGGCCACTGGAACGCAAAGACGACATTGCCAGCATTGGTGTGAAAGCGGCGCATGACACCACCAACCGCGCCGGCGACGATATCACGCCGGAAATTTCCGGTATTTTCAGCCAGGCCTCCGACGACGGTAAATTCGGCGTCAGCATCACAGCCAGCCACCAGCAACGGGATTCCGGTTACACCGGCGCCACCGTCAACGACTGGCAGGTTGATTATTGGGATGACGTTGCCGACTTAAACCGCTTGTGGAACAACACTGCCACCACAGTGAAAAATGCACCGGCACAAGGCCAGCTGTACGCCCGCCCGAACGATATCCGTTATGCTTTTTCTGATTCAGAGCGTAAGCGCGACAACGGTCAGCTGACCTTACAGTTCAAACCGTCTGACAAACTCAGCATGACCGGCGATTACACTTATGCTGAAAATAATGTGGTCGAACACCGCGGTGAGATCACCAACTGGGTGCAAACCGGCACAAACACCAAGATTGTTGAATTTGATAACAACCTGGTGAAAACGCCAAGTTACATCAAAGAAGAATACTCAGGTGCGGTCGACGAAGGTTACGAGCAACAGTGGCGCGAGCAGACCAATGCACTGAAATCCTTAGGTGTGAATCTCTCCTACGAATACAACGACGAGCTGACCATTGTGCTCGATGCGCATGACTCGAATATGTACAGCCGCGGTAGAGGTCCACGCGGCTCTGGCGAACTGGCGGTTGGTTTAGGCGCACCTATTGTCACGTCACGCGAATGGTTCTGGGGCGCCGATCTGCCGACTTACCAAAACGTTTACAACGATAAAGTGCCGGGCAAAGGTGCTAATGCCAACGGGATGGTTGATGCCGGTGACGTCGGATCTTCGATAGCGCGTATCCGCAACGCCAGCCAGGAAAGTGATATTCAGCAGGTTAAACTCGATTTTCTCTATGAGCTTGAAGGCGGTCGCTTTGATTTTGGTGTGGAAACCCGCGCGATGGAATCGCGCTCGCTGCAGACCGCAGGCAACAATATTGCGCTGGGTAACTGGAACGTCGGTAATCCGGGTGAATTCGGCGCTTTAATCCAGCCGTTTGATTTACCAGGCGAATTTAAAGATTACAGCCCAAGATCCGGTGGTTATGGCTTTATTGCCAACCCAATGGCTTTGTACGACGCGGCGCTGAAGTTGTATCCGAAGATCCCAACATCGGCAGAAAAATCCTTGTCGTCTGACAACATCGTCAAAGAAGACACCATGGCAGCGTATTTCCAGCTGTCGATGAATGGTGAGATCGGCAAAATGCCGTTTGATGTGTTGACCGGCCTGCGCTACGAAAAAACTGAGTCGGAATCCAGCTCGCTGGTGAACTCAGTGTATTTCCGCTGGGAAGATAACAACGACATCGTGTCTTATGTTGACGGCAGCAAGCCGGCCGCGCCGTTCAGTGCTGAAAACGATTATGACTACCTGTTGCCAAGTTTCGACTTAACGCTGCACCTGGATGATGATTTAATCAGCCGGTTCTCGTTCAGCAAAACCATCGCGCGCGCAGGTTTAGGCAGCCTCGGCGTGTCGGCATCGAACTTCGGTGGTGGCGGTGGTTCTACGCTGTTTGGCGCCCAGCCAACCGCGAACGCGTCGAACCCGGCGTTGTTGCCACTGGAATCATCAAACTACGACTTGTCGGTGGAATGGTATTACAACGATGCCAGTTATGTGTCGGCCGGTGTGTTCCAAAAAGACGTGGTGAACTTTATCGGTAGTAAACAGGTTGACCAGAAACTGCTGGGTATTCGTGATGTGACTGCAGGTCCACGCGCATTGTCAGCCATTCAGGCGCTGCGCGCAGCCGGTCTGCCACAGGATGATACTTATCTGTATGCGATGATGGTGTTCACGCAGTTCCGTACTCATCCGGATATGATTGCGAAATACGGTCCGAACCCGCAGTTTACGGCAACGCAGGCGCAGATTGATTTCCTCGCCAACAACCCTGGCTTTGATTTAGTCGCGACCAGTGATGATCCGGAAATGACGTTCCGCACCAACACGCCGGATAACAACAGATCCGCCAAGATCTACGGTAGCGAACTGGCGGTGCAGCATTTCTTTGGTGAGACCGGTTTTGGTGTGCAAGCGAACTACACCATTGTGCGCGGCGATGTTGGTTTTGACGTGACCGCCAATCCGGCACAATCTCAGTTTGCTCTGATTGGCCTCAGTGATACTGCCAACCTGATTGGTATCTACGAAAAAGATGGCTGGCAGGCACGGGTGGCGTGGAACTGGCGTGATAAGTACCTCGCAGAAGTCAACAAAGGTGGTTCGAACAACCCACGCTTTGAAGAGGACTACTGGCAGCTTGACGTTAACCTCAGCTACGATGTCAACGATAAGATGACAGTGTTTGTTGAAGGTCTGAACCTGACCGGCGAGAACAGCCGTTCGCATGCCCGGAACGAAGCCATGTTGTGGTATTTAACTGACCTGGATGCGCGTTATCAGGTTGGGATGCGTTACGAGTTCTGAGACTAAAACCTGTTGCTGCCCGGTAGGGCAGGCAACGGGGGGAAGCAACAGCCGGCCTGTCGATCGAGGCACCGGCTGTTGCCGTTTCTGCTGTCTGACCGGGATCTGCTGATGACCAGACATATGTTATTAAATAATATCGACCATCAGGACCTGCGCGTGTTGCATCAGTTTGCCGACCGCTTTGGCGATGCGACCGCTGTATTACCGGCCTTTGCGCTGGAATGGACTGAACTACAAAAAACCTATCCGATTTTACTGCGTGCGGTCGCGGATCCGGCTGCGCAACAGCCGCGCTTTCAGGCGGTGGTGCTTCTCGGATTTGCCCCAGATGAAAATTTGTTTTTAACCACAGCGCCAACCGAACATCCAACCGCGAATGGCTGGGATGCGCGCTATATTCCGCTGGCGGCCGAAAAAGGCCCATTTTTGATTGGTTTTCAGCGCCCGGATGGCATGCGTTTCACTGAACAGCAGCAACCAGATCCGCGTGATGCCGTGGTACATATCGATGTTGAGCATCCGAAAGTGACTCGCGCTGTTGCCGGACTGCCATTGTTTTTACCGCAAGGCGGCGCCAGTCCATATTTGCAATATATCTCAGGCCGGCTGCAGCAAATTCAGCACAGCCTGGCGTTAGCGCCGGTGTTGTTTCAGGCACTGCAGCAGCTGGAATTAATCGAACCACTGAATATTGAATTTTCGCTGGAAAATGGTGAAAAACACCGGCTGACCGGCAATTACAGCATCAGCAGCGCGCGGTTGGCAGCATTGAGTGGTGATGAGCTGCAGCGGCTGAATCAGTCCGGCTTTTTACCGCTGATTTATGCGCAGTTAAGTTCCTTATCGAATATTCAGCAGTTGGTAGACCGGAAAAATCAGCGGCTGCGCCAGCAGCAAGGCTAAGTCGGCAAAAAAGGGAGAAGTGGATGTCCGGGTTGTTTGTCGCAAGCGGAATTCAGCAGCGCACTGCAGAAGTGCAGTGCACTGACGGTCAGTTACCGGCTGATTTTGCTGAAACCATTGCCGCAGCCAAAGCGCCCTTGATCCTGCGTGGTCTGGTGCGGCACTGGCCACTGACGCAGCTGAGTCTGCAGCAAGCAGACACAGCTGTAGACAATGCCAAAGCCTGCGCGGACTATTTGCTTGGTTTTTATAATGGCCGGCCGACCCAGATCTATCAGGGCGCTGCCGGACAACATGGTCGGTATTTCTATAACGAAAACCGCACCGCACTGAACTACGACACCCGGCTCGGTCAGGTCGATGCCGTGCTGAATCAGCTGCTTGATGCCTTGGCTTTGCCGGATCCGGCCGCAGCGCCTTCGGTTTACATTGCTTCCAATCTGCTGCAAAGCCATTTCCCCGGCTTACAGGACAGCCACAGTGTGGCGATCCCCAAAACCGAAGCTGCATTTGCGACTGAGCCTGATCGGGTCTCGCCTGACCGGGTCTCGGCAGACCGCGTCAGCATCTGGCTGGGCAACCAAAGCCTGGCTGCTTGTCATTATGATGCGTCCGACAATCTGGCCTGCTGCGTGCGCGGGAAGCGGCGTTTTACCTTGTTCCCGCCAGAGCAGGTAACGAACCTGTATCCGGGGCCGCTCGAGCCAACGCCGGGCGGCCAGGCCATCAGCATGGTGGATTTTGCTGCGCCGGATTTAACTTTGTATCCGAATTTCCCTCAAGCGCTGGCGGCCGGCCAAATCGCCGATTTAGCGCCCGGTGACGCGCTGTATTTGCCATCTATGTGGTGGCATCAGGTCGAAGCGCCGGGGCCTTTTAATATCCTGATTAACCATTGGTGGAGCAGTGCGCCGCGCTATACCGGCTCGGGCATGAACCTGCTGTACCACGCGCTGCTGTGCCTGCGCGACAAGCCGGAGCACGAACGGCGCGGCTGGCAGGCGCTATTAAATTATTATGTGTTTGACGACCCGCAGCAGGCCGGCGCGCATTTGCCGGCAGAGGCGCGTGGCGTGCTGGCAGAATTAGATGAAGGCATGGCGCGACAATTACGCGCCATGCTGATCAACAGATTAAATCGCTGAATAGCGGTTTTGAATGGAGTGCAGATGTCCAGTTCAGGTGCAGTAAAAAAAGTTGTGATCGCCGGCGGCGGCACTGCCGGTTGGGTCGCTGCAGCGGCATTGTCGAAACGGCTGCAAGGGCTGGTGGATGTGATGCTGGTCGAGTCGGAAGAGATTGGCACTGTGGGTGTCGGCGAGTCGACGATCCCGCCGGTGACGTTATTTCACAACCTGCTCGGCATTGATGAGCAGGAGTTTATGCGGGCGACCGACGCCACTTTTAAACTGGGGATTTCGTTTGAAAACTGGGGGCAGGTTGGCGATCGCTACATTCACCCTTTTGGTACCACCGGCAAAGGTAGTTTTCTCGCCGACTTCCAGCATTATTACCTGCATGGTCTGACCCACGGCATCGATGCGCCTTTTGGTGATTATTGTGTTGAATTACAGGCCGCCCGCGCACACAAGTTCGCCAAACCGCAGGGGCAGGGCGAGGCGCCGCTACTCAGTTATGCCTATCATCTGGACGCCGGCCGTTATGCCCGGTTTTTGCGCCAGTTCAGTGAAAAACTCGGCTGTGTGCGCATCGAAGGCAAAATCAACGCAGTGACGCAGCATACCAATGGCGATATCCGTAGTTTGCTGCTGGAGGATGGGCAGGAAATTGGTGGCGACTTGTTTATCGATTGCACCGGTTTTCGTGCGCTGTTAATTGAACAAACGTTGCATGCCGGCTTTGAACGCTGGGATCACTGGCTGCCCTGTAATAAAGCTGTGGTGGTGCAAACTCAAAGCGCTGCGACTTTGCCGCCTTATACCCGGGCCATCGCGCACGACGCCGGTTGGCAGTGGAAGATCCCGCTGCAGCACCGGGTCGGCAATGGTCTGGTCTATGCCGCTGATTATTTGTTAGACGAAGCGGCACGGCAGCGGCTGCTCGATGGTCTCGAAACGCCGGCATTGACGGAGCCGCGTGTGATCAGCTATCAGACCGGGCGGCGCAAACAGGTTTGGCTGAATAACTGCGTGGCAATGGGCCTGTCGGCTGGTTTTATTGAGCCGCTGGAATCGACCAGTATTTATCTGTTTATGAATAGCGTGATCCGCTTGCTGCGGCTGTTTCCTTTTGCTGGCGTCACGCCGGCGCTGGCGGCGGAATACAACCAGCAGTCGGTGCGCGAAATTGAGAAGATCCGCGATTTTATTATCCTGCATTATCATCAGACCGAACGGCGTGACAGTCCGTTCTGGGACTATTGCCG
>JAIXSW010000475.1 GCA_027484495.1 Gammaproteobacteria bacterium | reverse complement strand
TGGAAGATGCGATTGAGCAAATCGTGTCTTACCTGAAACATTCAGCACAAGGTTTGGAAGAGCGTAAACAAATTCTGTATTTACTCGGCCCGGTCGGCGGCGGGAAATCATCGCTGGCGGAAAAACTGAAATCACTGATGCAGCAGGTGCCGGTTTATTACCTGAAAGGCTCACCAGTATATGACCACCCGTTGTGTTTGTTCGATTTAAACGAAGACGGCAATATCCTGCTACAGGAATACGGAATTCCAAAACGTTACCTGAAAACCATTATGTCGCCCTGGGCCAGTAAGCGCCTGCACGAATTTAACGGCGATATCAGCCAGTTCCGTGTGGTGAAAAAATACCCGTCCATTTTGGACCAGGTCGCCATTGCCAAAACCGAACCCGGTGATGAAAACAATCAAGACATCGCCTCTCTCGTTGGGAAGGTCGATATCCGCATGCTCGAACATTTTGCCCAGAACGACCCGGACGCCTACAGCTACTCAGGTGCTCTATGCCGCGCCAATCAGGGCCTGATGGAATTTGTCGAGATGTTCAAAGCACCGATCAAAGTGCTGCATCCGCTGCTGACAGCGACGCAGGAGGGTAATTATAACGGCACAGAAGGCCTCGCCGCGCTGCCCTTTGAAGGCATTATTCTGGCGCACAGTAATGAGTCAGAGTGGCAGACCTTCCGCAATAACAAGAACAACGAAGCTTTTCTGGATCGGGTTTATATCGTCAAAGTGCCTTATTGCCTGCGCATGTCAGAAGAAGTGCGGATTTATGAAAAACTGCTGGAGCACAGTGAGCTGAAAACCGCGCCCTGCGCGCCCGGCACGCTGACCTCACTGGCGCAGTTTGCGGTGTTGTCACGGCTGAAAAATCCGGAAAACTCCAGCATGTATTCGAAAATGCGGGTCTATGACGGCGAAAGTCTGAAAGATACCGATCCGAAAGCCAAGTCATATCAGGAATATCGCGATTATGCCGGCGTCGATGAAGGCATGACCGGCCTGTCGACACGCTTTGCCTTTAAGATTTTATCGCGGGTGTTTAACTTCGATAGTACCGAAGTCGCAGCCAATCCGGTGCATTTGTTTTATGTGCTCGAACAGCAGATTGAACGTGAGCAGTTCCCGGCTGATGTAGCGGAGCGCTATCTGGAACATTTAAAAGGCTATCTGATCCCGAAATATGTCGAATTTATCGGCAAGGAAATCCAGACCGCTTACTTAGAAAGTTATTCAGAATACGGACAGAACATCTTCGATCGTTACGTGATCTATGCCGATTTCTGGATCCAGGACCAGGAATACCGCGATCCGGAAACCGGCCAGTTGTTTGACCGCTCCGCCCTCAATGCCGAACTGGAGAAAATTGAAAAGCCAGCCGGGATCAGCAATCCGAAGGATTTTCGCAATGAAATCGTCAACTTTGTACTGCGGGCCAAAGCGAAAAACAACGGCAAAAATCCGACCTGGACCAGCTATGAAAAACTGCGCACTGTCATTGAGAAAAAAATGTTCTCCAGCACTGAAGAGTTGCTGCCGGTAATTTCGTTTAATGCCAAAACCTCCACTGATGATCAGAAAAAACACGACGATTTTGTCGATCGGATGATGGAAAAAGGCTACACGCGCAAACAGGTCCGTTTGTTGTCTGAATGGTACCTGCGGGTCCGGAAGTCGCAATGAGGCTGTTGTTAAGCCGGAGGTACTATGGCGCATTTTATCGATCGACGCCTGAACGGCAAAAACAAAAGTGCGGTGAACCGGCAACGGTTCATCCGCCGCTATAAGCAACAAATCAAACAAGCGGTGTCCGATGCGATCAGCAAACGCAGTGTCACCGATATAGACAAAGGCGAAAGCGTCTCGATTCCAGGGCGGGATATCAGCGAACCCTTTTTTCATCAGGGTAGCGGTGGCCATCGTGAACGGGTGCATCCGGGCAATGATCAGTTTAGTGAAGGCGATCGGATCAAAAGGCCCCTCGGCGGTCAGGGCGGTGGTTCCGGTCAGGGTGACGCCAGTGCGGACGGCGAAGGGGAAGACGAATTTGTCTTTTCAATCTCCAAAGACGAATACCTCGATTTATTGTTCGAAGACTTAGAACTGCCGAATTTACGCAAGAATCAGCTCGATAAACTGGTGCAATATAAAAATGTCCGGGCCGGCTATCGCTCTGAAGGCGTGCCGAGCAACATCGACATAGTCCGGTCACTGCAAGGCTCGCTGGCGCGCCGGGTCGCGATGTCCGCAGGCAAAAAGAAACAACTGCACGACATCGAGGCGCAAATCACGCTGCTCGAAGCTGCGCCAGTCCCGGATATGCACCAGTTGCTAGCGTTAAAAGCACAGGCCGAAGAATTACGTCGCCGTATTGATGCAGTCCCTTTTATTGACAGCTTTGACCTGCGCTTTCGCAACTTTGCCAAAAGGCCGGAACCGACCAGCAAAGCCGTAATGTTTTGTTTGATGGATGTGTCGGGTTCGATGGATCAGGCCACCAAAGATATGGCGAAACGCTTTTATATCCTGCTCTATATGTTTTTAAGCCGCAGCTATAAAAACGTCGAAGTCGTCTATATCCGGCACCACACTCAGGCGAAGGAAGTCGATGAGCACGAGTTTTTCTACTCACAGGAAACCGGCGGTACCATAGTGTCGAGCGCGCTGAAACTGATGGTTGACGTGGTGAAAGAACGCTACGACCCGACTGAATGGAACATCTACGCAGCCCAGGCCTCAGACGGTGATAACTGGGCCGACGACAGCCCTCAGTGCTCGCAATTGCTGTCTGACCAACTGCTGCCACTGGTGCGTTACTACGCTTACATTGAAATCACGCAACGTCCACATCAGAGTCTTTGGGTTGAATACGACAAACTGCTCAGCCAGTTTGATAATTTTGCCATTCAGCCGATCCGCCAGGTCAGCGATATTTACCCGGTATTCCGCCAGCTGTTTAAAAAGCAGGCGGCTTGAATACAAGGAGTCTTTTATGTCGGCAAAAAAGAAAATAGCGCCGTTGTCTGATGGTCCCGACTGGAATTTTGAATTACTGACGCAGTATCAGACTGAAATTGAACGGGTTGCCCGTTTTTACAAGCTGGATTATTACCCGAACCAGATTGAGATCATCACAGCAGAGCAAATGATGGATGCCTATTCCAGTGTCGGGATGCCAATTGGTTATAACCACTGGTCGTATGGCAAAAAATTCATCCAGACGGAACAAAACTACAAACGAGGCAATATGGGCCTCGCCTATGAGATCGTCATTAACTCAAACCCCTGTATCGCCTATCTGATGGAGGAAAACACCATCACGATGCAGGCTTTGGTGATGGCTCACGCCTGTTACGGTCACAATTCTTTCTTTAAAAACAACTACTTGTTTAAAACCTGGACAGATGCGTCTTCCATCATTGATTATCTGGTGTTTGCGAAAAAATATATCAGCGACTGTGAAGAAAAGTATGGCCTCAGTGAAGTCGAAGACATCTTAGATTCCTGCCATGCTTTGATGAATTATGGTGTCGATCGCTACAAAAGACCGCAAAAAATCTCGATGGATGAAGAACAACGCCGTCAGCAGGATCGGGAAAAATATCTGCAATCGCAGGTCAATCAGTTGTGGCGCACTATTCCGAACAAAGAGCAGTTTAATAAACCGGTAGAGCAGCATTATCCAAAAGAACCACAGGAAAACATCCTGTATTTTATTGAAAAAAACGCTCCATTGCTCAAACCCTGGCAACGGGAGATCGTGCGGATTGTGCGGAAAATATCGCAATATTTTTATCCGCAAAAGCAGACCCAAGTGATGAATGAAGGCTGGGCAACGTTCTGGCACTACACCATCCTGCAGCATTTGTATGATGAGGGGCTGGTCACAGATAAGTTTATGTTGGAAGTGCTGCATAACCACACCAATGTGGTGTATCAACCGGCCTATAACTCGAAATACTACTCTGGTATAAACCCCTATGCGCTTGGCTTTGCCATGTTCACTGATCTGCGCCGGATCTGTGAAACGCCGACCGCAGAAGATAAAGAATGGTTTCCCGATATTGCCGGTTCTGATTGGGTCGAAACGCTGCATTTTGCCATGCAGAATTTTAAAGATGAGAGTTTTATCAGCCAGTATCTGTCGCCAAAAATCATTCGGGATTTCCATTTGTTTGGCATTGTGGATGACGATAAAGAGCAACAACTGGAAGTGGCCGCTATTCATAACGGCCCCGGTTATCAGAAAGTGCGGCAGATGCTGTCAGCACAATACAACCTGAGTAATATTGAGCCCAACATTCAGGTGTTTAATGTTGATGTAACCGGCGACCGATCTTTAACTTTGCGCTTTGTGCCCAACCAGCGGGTACCACTGGCAGACAGCTTTCCGCATGTGCTGAAGCATTTACATCGTTTGTGGGGATTTACTGTTAAGTTGGAGCAACTCAACGAAGATAACAGCACAAGAACACTCGGCATGATGCCGCCGGAATGAAAACGCCGGCTGATGCCGGCGCTCTTTTGACCGTGAATGGACCGGCAACATTACTTAGCGGCTACTGTGACTCTGTTACGGCCGTCCGCCTTTGATGTGTACAGCGCTTTATCAGCAGCTTCAATCCACTGTCGATGCTCTAACATCTCCGGCGTGTACTCGGCGACACCGACGCTGACTGTCGCTTTGAGCAACTGCTGATTAAATTCCATCGACATCGCTTCTACCGTTTTGCGTAAACGCTCAGCGAAATACAATGCCTGATCAGCCGTGGTATCCACCAGCAACACCGCAAACTCCTCACCGCCATAACGACCCGCCACATCGGTTTCACGCAGGTTCTTTTTCACAGCCTGCGCGACCTGACGGATCACCACATCGCCGGCGGCGTGGCCATATCCATCGTTAATCCGCTTGAAGTGATCGATGTCACACATCAGTAATGTGCCCTGATGACCACTGCGTTTAAGCCGTTTGAATTCAGTTTGCAGCGCATCCTCCCAAGTCCCGCGATTATTCAGCTCGGTCAGGAAGTCTGTTTTGGACAGCTGGCGTAACTGGCCGTTCATCGACTCCAGCTCCAGCCGGCTGGTCGCCACATCAGTGACGTCATAAATAATCATACAAAGATGTGTCACCACACCACGAACGTCCGTAATAGGAAAAATCGTGCTGTTCTGATACATATAATCCGCGACACCGGTTATAGGCCGGTAATTGCGGAATTTAAAAATGAAAGGACGTTGTTCCCAGATGGTAAAAGCACGGTTCTTCAGCAGGATCACCGGATCACACTTACGGCGTAACCAGTCTTCATCGATTTCTGAGAATAAATCAAATAGATACCGATCACGGACCTGACGAGGTGTCAGACCGCTGTGATTTTCCATAAAGCCGTTCCAGACCTGAATTTTGTAATCGGCAGTCAAGACCACCAGGCCCACATCAACCGTCTGAAACATGTCGAGCAGCCAATGCACTTCGGAAACTTCGGGACTGATATTTTGCATAGTTACTCTTCTAACAAAAATTCGACTTTGTAATTCAGTGTTTTAATGCTGTCTTCAGTGAACAGCAGCA